>JAOAEI010000073.1:700-8997 GCA_026416875.1 Caloramator sp. | reverse complement strand
ATAAAACACCTCGTTCCTCATAGTGACATTTTATCATATTGCTTTACAACATGACATTATCATAAAATAATCACAAACTTGTTACAATATGATTGATTTATTATCCTTATTTGGTATAATTATAATAAACATTGGAAAATATTTATATAAGTATTTTTTCACAGTCACATAAGAAGGGTGTGGTTTGGATGGCTGAGAATAAAGAAGGCACTATGCAGTTTAAGTTTAATCTTGAGGGTAATACAAAAGTTCAAGAGGTATTAAGGGAAGTTTATGCTGCTTTAAAGGAAAAAGGCTATAATCCAATAAACCAGCTTGTAGGATATATACTATCTGGTGATCCAACTTATATTACAAGCTATAAAAATGCAAGGTCTTTAATTAGGAAAATTGAAAGGGATGAGCTTCTGGAGGAGCTTTTAAGGGCATATCTTGAAAAGTAATGCATGCAAGATGTCTTGCATGCTAAATTTTTGCTTTTAAGGGGGCATTATATGGAATATATAAAACTTGGCAATACCGATATTAATGCATCAAAATTATGCTTTGGAAGTTTGACAATAGGTCCACTGCAGGCAAATTTACCGATAGAAGAGGGTGCAAAAATTATATTAAAGTCCTTTGAACTTGGCGTTAATATTATAGATACTGCAAAGCTTTATAAAACATATCCTTATATAAAAAGAGCCCTTGAATTGTTTAATGATAGAGATAAAATTATAATTTCAAGTAAATCCTATGATTATACCTATGATGGAATGAAGGATAGCATTAATGAGGCATTAAGGGAAATGGGGATTAATTCCATTGGAATATTTATGCTTCACGAACAGGAAAGCAGATTAACGCTAAAGGGGCATAAGGAGGCTTTAAGATGTTTAGTTGATGCTAAAAGGGCAGGCATCATTAAAGCTGTTGGAGTGTCTACACATGCAGTTGAAGTTGTTGAGGCTATCTCTGAAATGGATGAAGTTGATGTAGTGCATCCTATATTTAACAAAAGAGGACTTGGAATAATCGATGGCACTATCGAGGATATGATTATCGCCATAAAAAAGGCCTATAATAATGGAAAAGGTATAATTGCGATGAAACCCCTAGGTGGAGGAAATCTAATAAAGAATGTAGATGAAGCCTTTAATTTTGTTTTAAATTTTCCGTATCTCCATTCAATAGCAGTTGGGATGCAAAGCCTAGAAGAGGTCTATGCTAATGTTCAAAGGTTCGAAGGGAAAAAGGTTGATGAGGATTTAAAGGAAAAATTAAAAAATAAAAAAAGAAAACTTCACATAGAGGAATGGTGTGAGGCTTGTGGTAATTGCATTGAAAGCTGCCCTAATGATGCCCTTTATATAAAAGATGATAAGCTATTTTGTGACAAAGAAAAATGCCTTCTTTGCGGTTATTGCTCTGCATATTGTAAAAACTTTTGTTTAAAAATAATTTAAGGAGGATAAAGAGTGAGGATTTTAGGACTTGATATTGGAGAAAAAAGAATTGGAATTGCTTTGAGCGATCCATTAGGATGGACTGCTCAAAGTTTAAAAACACTAGAAAGAAAAAGTATTAAAAACGATGTGGAGGAAATAATAAAAATAATCAATGAATATAAAGTAGAAAAGGTGGTGGTGGGTCTTCCGAAGAATATGAATGGAACGCTAGGGGAATCGGGACAAAAGGTTATGAATTTTTGTCAGAAGCTTCTGGAGAAAATAAATATTGAACTTATATATGAAGATGAGAGGCTTACCACCATGGCAGCAGAAAAAGTCCTTATAGATGCAGACCTTTCAAGGAAAAAAAGAAGGGGAGTTATTGATGCCCTTGCTGCAACCTTTATACTTCAAACATATCTAGATAGAATTAGAAAATTATAGTTGACAAAAATTTCATTTAATCTTAAAATAACAATATATTAAATGAAACGAGGTGTTAATTATGTCACATGAACATCATCATGACCATGAACATGAAAACATAGTTGTTTTAACAGACGAAAACGGAGTTGAAACAGAATTCGAAATTATCACATCTTTAGAAGTTGATGATAAACTATACTATGTCCTTTATCCTCTCGATTCAGGAGATGATGAAGCTGTTGTTTTAAGATACGATGAAGATGAAAATGGGGAAGGAACTTTAGCAGCTATAGAAGATGATGAAGAGTTTGATAAAGTTGCAAAGGCTTATGAGGAATGGCTAGAAGAGGAAGACTTTGAAGAATTTGAAGATGAAGAAGATGAGTTTTAATAAAGGTAGGCAGTAAGCCTACCTTTTAAATTTTCCCGATTTTGATCCTCGGGTGAGCAATCTATTGATTTGCTCACCCGAATTTTTTGTAATAATAATTAGTCAGGTTTTAGCAAAAGTTATTTTTAATTAGCTCATTTAATAAGCACTTCTAATTGCTTAAATTTATGAGAGGTGTCTTTTAAAATTCTTTTGAGGCTTTTGCAAAGTTTTCAACAAAAAAGGCTTGTCGACAATATAAATTTGGCAGGGTTTATCAAAATAATAATATTTAAACCCAATTGTAATATTGACAATCATTATCAATAATCGTATAATAACAATGAGAATAAAAATCATTTACAAGAATTTGGAGGTGGCTTTATGACTTTAGATAAGGCAAGGGTTGGTCAGAAGATAATCATTAAAAATATACTTGATGATAATATTAGGGTTCAAGCTATAAGATTAGGACTATATGAAGGTGCTAATGTAAAGTGCTCAGCTAAAATACCCTTTGGACCCATTATAATTGGCAATAGATTACAGGAAATTGCTGTTGGAAGGGAACTTGCAAAGAAAATTCAAGTTGATGTTGTAAATTAACTCAAAGGAGGACATGTATGAACTTATCTGAAGGATTAAAGATTGAAATACCTAAAGGAGCTAAAAAAATAGTTCTTGCAGGTAATCCAAACGTTGGAAAATCTGTGTTTTTTAATGCTTTAACAGGGATGTATGTGGATGTTTCCAATTTCCCAGGAACAACGGTTGATATTTCTCATGGAAAGTTTGGAAGCGATGTTGTTATGGATACGCCTGGCGTTTATGGCGTTTCGTCTTTCAATGATGAAGAAAGGGTTGCAAAGGACGTCATTATATATGGTGATATGATTTTGAATGTAGTTGATGCCCTGCATTTAGATAGGGATTTATTCTTGACTTTGCAACTTATCGATATGGGAAAACCTATAATAGTTGCTGTTAATATGATGGATGATGTAGAAAGAAATGGTATAAAAATTGATATAGATAAATTAAGTGAGCTTTTAGGTGTGCCGGTTATACCGACAGTTGCTATTCAAGGTAGGGGAATAGATGAAGTTAAGAGAAAACTTTATGATGCAAGAATAGGAAAGGCACATCCAAAGGTTTTAGAATATGTCGAAAAAATAAAAAATAAGGTTCAACTGCAGAGTGAGGCTTTAATGGTTTTAGAAGATGATGAAGAAATGCTAATTAAGTATGGGTTGAAACCTATGAACCTTAGAGAAGAAATTTATAAGTTAAGAAGGCAAAGGGTAGATGATATTGTTTCAAAGGTAGTTGTAAAGGATTATGAAGGAAGCACATTTAGACAAAAAATAGGATACTACATGTTAAATCCAATTACAGGCATTCCCCTCTTAATTGCGGTTTTATATATTATATATAAAGTAATTGGAATATTTGTTGCTGGAACAATAGTGGGAATAACTGAAGAGACTATAATGCAGGGCTATTATGAACCATTTGTAAAAAATATATTCTCTAATTTATTCGGTGAAAACAGTATATTATTCAGAGCCTTAGCAGGGGAATTTGGAGTATTTACTTTAACTCCAACCTATGTTTTAGGCCTTTTAATGCCCCTTGTTGTAGCCTTTTATTTCTTTATGTCTTTGCTGGAGGATTCGGGTTATCTACCAAGAATTGCAGCTTTAACTGATAAGGTGTTATCCTTCTTTGGCTTAAACGGAAGGGCAATAATACCTATTATCCTTGGTTTTGGATGCATAACAATGGCAACTATTACGACAAGACTTTTAGGAACAAGAAGAGAAAAGATTATTGCAACAGCACTTTTAGGACTTACTATTCCATGTTCTGCACAGCTTGGTGTTATTGCAGGAATGATAGCCCCTCTAGGTTCTAAATATCTTTTCATATACCTAGCTACTATATTTATAGTGTTTGCTCTTACTGGCACGGTTCTTAATAAAATATTACCTGGAGAATCATCCCATTTGTTCATAGATTTGCCACCTGTTAGAATTCCAAGAATTTCAAATGTGCTTAAAAAGACATGGACAAAAACTTGGATGTTTTTAAAGGAAGCAACTCCGTTATTTGCCCTTGGTGCCTTAATTATAACATTTTTAAATGAGACAAATTTATTAATTTATATTCAAAATCTCTTTGCCCCTATAACGCAAAACCTTCTAAAACTTCCTAAGGCAGCTGCTAATGCATTTATCATGGGAATAATAAGAAGAGATTTTGGTGCTGCAGGTCTTACGGATTTAGTTTTAACTCCTGAACAGACGGTGGTTTCATTAGTTACTATTACTCTTTTTGTCCCATGCATTGCTTCTATAATAGTAATGTTTAAGGAAAGAAGCAAACAGGAGGCATTGTCGATATGGATAGGAAGCTTTATTATGGCATTTTTAGTTGGTGGAATTTTAGCGTTTATATTAATATGAAGGTGATATTATGGAAATAAAATGTCCAACCTGTGGATATGTTGCTAAGGATTCGATTATTTGCCCAAGGTGCAGAACTCAACTAATTTCTTGTTTTAATTGTAGTGGCAATTGTTCTAAATGCAGTTTATCTAAAAAGGATAAAAAATAACCTTTTTCAATTGAGATTCTATTGACAATAAAGACTATCCAATGTAAAATTTAACTAATGAAAATTTTTCATTGGGGTGTTATTATAATGATGACAAAGGAAGAAACAGAAAAGCTAAAACAAGATTTAAAGGAAAGAGGTTATAAATTAACGCCACAAAGAAGAGCAATTTTAAATGTTATAATCGTTAATGAAGGTAAACACTTATCACCAGAGGAGATTTATGATCAAGTGAAAATGGAGTGCCCTGAAATAGGTTTAGCTACTGTGTATAGAACAGTTCAGCTTCTTGAAAAAATGGGTATTCTTTATAAAATGAACTTTGATGATGGCGTCAGCCGATATGAATTGGTGCACAGTGCTGAGGATCATCAGCATCACCACTTAATTTGTTTAAAGTGCGGTGCAATAGAAGAGGTTGAGGATGATTTATTAGAGGTTTTAGAAGAGAGAATATCAAAAAAGTATGATTTTTCAATAGAAAACCATGACGTTAAGTTTTATGGCTATTGCAAAAGGTGCAAGTAAAATGCATGAAAGCTGATAACAGCTTTTCATGCTTTATTTTTTAACACAATTATTATATATATTTTGGATTTTGTGGTAAAATACATATAGAAGTTATGTCGGATACGAAGGAGGGAATATGCTTGACAAAAAAAGATAAACTAAAGATTGTTCCATTAGGCGGGGTTAATGAAATTGGGAAAAATATGACCATGATAGAATACAAAAATGAAATTATTGTTATAGATTGTGGTCTTATGTTTCCGGAAGAAGAGATGTTTGGAATAGATGTTGTCATTCCAGATGTTTCCTATTTAATTAAAAATAAAGACAAAGTTAAGGGAATATTTTTAACCCACGGTCATGAGGACCATATAGGAGGACTTCCTTATATTTTAAAGCAGCTAAATGTTCCTGTTTATGGAACAAGATTAACTCTTGGAATTGTTGAAACAAGGCTTAAGGATCATGGACTTTTAACAACGTCTGATCTTAGGGTTGTAACGGCAGGGGATATTGTGGAACTTGATACTATGAAGGTGGAATTCATAAGAAACTGTCATAGTATTGCGGATTCATGTTCACTTGCCATTCATACAAACCTTGGGACAATAGTTCATACTGGAGACTTTAAAATAGATTATACTCCTATAGATGGAGTTACTATGGACCTTGCAAGATTTGCTGAACTTGGTAAAAAGGGAGTGCTTCTTTTACTTGCTGATAGCACTAATGTTGAGCGGCCAGGTTATACTATGTCTGAAAGGGTTGTAGGAGAGACCTTTGATAACATATTCCAAGAGGCAACAGGCAGGATAATCGTTGCAACCTTTGCATCAAATGTTCATAGAATTCAACAGATAATAAATTCTGCTTATAAATTTAATAGGAAGGTTGCTGTATCAGGAAGAAGCGTAGAAAATATAGTTGAAGTAGCATATGCTCTTGGATATCTTGATATTCCGGAGGGACTTTTAATAAGCATTGATGATATTAATAGATACAATGACACACAAATAGTGATTTTAACAACGGGAAGTCAAGGGGAACCTATGTCAGCTCTTGCGAGGATGTCGACTTCTGAGCATAAGAAGGTTGAAATAAAAGAGGGAGACCTTGTTATTATTTCAGCAACTCCTATTCCAGGTAATGAAAAGTTGATATCAAGGGTTATAAATCAATTATTTAAAAAGGGAGCTAATGTTTATTATCAATCCCTTGCAGATGTTCATGTTTCTGGCCATGCCTGCCAAGAGGAATTAAAGCTTATTCATACCCTTACAAAGCCTAAATATTTTATGCCTGTTCATGGTGAATTTAGACATTTAAAACAACATGCATTTTTAGCTGAAAAATTAGGGATGGATAGGTCTAATATTTTTATTGCTGAGATAGGACAGGTTTTAGAAATTACTAAAGACGGAGCAAAATTAAATGGCAATGTTCCAGCAGGCCAGGTTCTTGTGGATGGTCTTGGAGTTGGAGATGTTGGAAGTATAGTTTTAAGGGATAGAAAACATTTATCCCAAGATGGAATTTTAACTGTAGTTGTTACTATAGATAGATCAAATGGCAGGATATTAGCAGGACCGGATATCATTTCAAGGGGCTTTGTTTATGTGAGGGAGTCGGAGGATCTTATTGAAGAGGCAAAGAAATTAGTAAAAAAAGCAATAGATGAATGTCTGAGCAATCAAATTACAGAATGGGCTACTATAAAATCAAATATAAGAGATATTTTAAGGGATTTTCTATATGAAAAGACAAAGAGAAAGCCGATGATATTGCCTATAATAATGGAAATATAATTTAAACTTAGGGGGTGTTTTCTTTGTATATTTATGACAAAGTTCATGAATTTGCAAGGGAACTTAAAAACACGCCAGAAGTTGTAAACTACAAAAAAGCCCTTGACAAGATCAACTCAAATGAAAAATATAAAAAAATGGTGGAAGACCTTAGAAAGATGCAATTTGAAATTTACTCTGCTCAGCTTCAGGGTAAACAGCCTAGCGAAGAGCAGATGAAGGCCTTTGAAAATCTATCAAATATTATAAGCTTAAATCCTGAAGTTAAAGAATTTTTAGAAGCTGAAATGAGGTTTTTAACCCTATGGCAGGATATTTTTAAGATAATTACTGATACAATTGGGATTGACTTAAATCCAAACTTATAATATGGAGGTTGCTATGGATAGAGATAGAGTTCAGTATCTAACAAAGGCAGGGATTATAGCTGCAGTTTATGCCGTGCTAACGATATTTTTAATGCCGATATCCTATGGACCTGTTCAATTTAGAATTTCAGAAGCTTTGACAGTATTGCCTTTTGTTGAACCTGCAGCTATTCCTGGACTTTTTGTCGGATGCATCTTTGCTAATTATTTCGGTGGATTAGGATGGGTGGATATTGTATTTGGAAGCTTAACAACTTTACTTGCAGCATATTTAACTTCAAAAATGCCCAATAAATATCTTGCTGTATTGCCTCCTATATTCTTAAATGCCTTTATAGTTGCAATATGGGTTCAACAATTTATTGGAGAGGAAGTTAAAATAAAGGGAATTAGTCCCTATTGGATTACTGTAGGGACGATAGGATTTGGTGAATTTGTAACTGCAGGAATTTTAGGACTAATGCTATTAACGGTTTTTGAAAGAATTAAAAGATAAATTGGTTCTATAATAAATGTTGGGGTTGTAAATAAACCTCAACATTTTTCTGTAAATACAAAAAAGCACTTTATTCAGATGCCAGCTTTGCTAAAATATAATTAAAACCCACAAAAACCTTAGAAAGGAGGCATCTGATAAAGTGCTTAAGTATAATTTTATCAATAATTTACTCAATTTAAAAGATATTTTAGTAAAAAATATTGTAAATAGCGATGATCGCGTTGAAATTTATGCTGAAACTAAAAAGAAACCTCATGTTTGCCCTAAATG
>JAOAEI010000073.1:0-690 GCA_026416875.1 Caloramator sp. | reverse complement strand
ACAGAACTCAAAAAATTAAAGATATTCCTATTCAAGGCAAAAAAACTTTCATTATCCTTAAAAAACGTAGATATGTTTGTAAATCTTGCAGTAAACGTTTCTTTGAAAATTTAGATTTTCTCCCTAAGTATCATAGAATTACTAATAGACTATTTGCATACATAATCAGTGAACTTTCTTGTATTAGCAGTATGTCATCTGTTGCTTCTAAAGCTAATGTATCTTCCCATACTGTTAAGCGTATTTTCGATATGGTTAGTTATTCTACACCAATTTCACTACCTGAAGTTATTTCTATCGATGAATTCAAAGGAAATTCAGGAAACTCTGATTATCATTGCATTATTGTTGATCCAGTTAATCACAAGATAATTGACATCATTAAAGATAGAAAGCTTCATGTTCTTTGCAGCTACTTTAGAAAAATTAAAAACAGAGATAAAGTTAAGTATGTAATCATTGATATGTGGAAGCCTTATGTTGAAATTGTTAAAGTCTTCTTTAAAAATGCCACTATCATCATAGATAAATTCCACTTTATGCGCTATAATACCTGGGCCATTGAAGGTGTTAGAAAGCGCATTCAAAAGAGTATGGATCCTAAACTTAGACGCTACTACAAAAGAAGCAGAAAACTTATCCTTGCTAAATACGAATCTTTAGATGAAGAGTCTAAAAAAGAACTTGATA
>JAOAEI010000072.1 GCA_026416875.1 Caloramator sp. | reverse complement strand
CATCTAGGATATCTACGCACCTGCATGCAACCTCTCGGCTGCATACAAGCACTAGAACTAGTAGCTTGCTAGATCCTAAGCTAGGTTAAAGCTTACGATACCCTAGATGATCTTAGCTCGACCCTGCATGATAGGTTGGAACCTTATTACAATCAAATGAAGCTCGACTGCAATAAAGCTTTTCCCCACCATGCAGGATCTTCCCGCCGGCTGCATGCAAGCCTGCCAGGGCCTGCATGCAACCTTTGGTCGACCCATATACGACCCTTTCGGATCATATATAGATCTTAGCTCAACTGCTACGCACCCTTTACACTATATATTGTAACCTGATATAATAGTATTATTCATGGAAATTTTATCTAATTTTGAGGGGTGGGTTTATGAAAAAGAATGCAAATGTAATTTTATATTTGTTTGCTGCTTTATGCTGGATAGCTGCAGCATTTATCACATTTTCTAATAAAAATGTAAAGCTTGGAATCTTATATATTGTTTTAGCCCTTATGAATTTAATATTGGCTTATCTAAGTAGAAAAAAGAAAATATAATCAGTCTGCTGCATTTGATATGGTAACAACCATGTTAACTTCGCCGGCTTCCTGTGCAGTATCGAACATTTCCTTTAAGCTTCTCCAAACATCTTCCTCGCGGCCATGAAGATGAGTAGAGATAGATCCAACTTTGTAGTCTACATTTTCGTTTTGCAAAACACGAATTGAATTGTTAATAACGCTTTCAGGGTTGTTGTGCTTTAAAGGATATATCGTTACTTCAGCACAAATCATCTTAACACCTCCATTTTTAGTTTAACCATTTTAGGGACGGTTCATTAGTTTTATCACTTTTTTGATAAATAGATAAAAATATAAGGGACTGTTTTCTTAAAAAAATAGTCCCTTATTCCTAAAAACTTATAAAATTAATGAACCGTCCCTAAATAATTTTTTATCTCATCATCATAAAGTTGCATTATTTTTCTCATCAATTCATTGTTAACATCATAGATTATATCGTTTATTTCTGAAATAGGTAAAACTTTAGGCGATGTTCCTGTTATAAATGCTGCATCGAAATGTTTAAGGTTTTCTATTTTGATTGGTTCTTCAATCATTTCAATAGCATTTAATCTGCATATTTTAATTATCTTCTGCCTTGTTATTCCTAAAAGAACGTCCTTTGCTGGTGCAGTGTAAACTTTGTTTTCTCTTATAAAAAATATGTTTGATCTGCTTCCTTCTGTTATTTCATCCTTTTCGTTCAATAATAGGGCTTCATAGCATCCTGTCTCTCTTAATTTTCTATTTATATCCTCTCTAAGATTTTTATATATTACCTTAGCATTTGGGTTGTCTCTAACAGCTCTATAGATTATAGTTTTTACTCCATTTTTATACATGTCACAAGTTGGATACTCGGATTTAATAAAATATAGATAAACGTTTGGAGTTTCAAATTCGTTAATAACAATTTTTATATTCAAATCCTTAACTTGATTAATATTAGCTAATTCTAATATCTGCTGTCTTAAAGTTTCCATGTTTATATTTAATTCTTTATTCAAAAGTTTTGTCGAATTTTTTAATCTTTCAAAATGTTCCTCTAAAAAAAGAGGTTTACCATCTATAAGCCTTATGACTTCATAAACTGCAGGATTTATTTCACAATAAATATTTTCAAAATAATTTGTTTCATATAAATTTCCATTATGCATAAAAAATTTCAAAATTGCCTCTGCCATTTTAACCACCTCAAATAATATTTTATAACTTTTTTTAAAAAAAGTATATCAACAAAATAATTTTTAAATAAAAAATTTTGCGAAAATTACAATTATTTGATAAAATATAAAGTGTAATGAAAGGAGGGCAATGTATGATTAGAAATTTTGATGAACTTTTAGATGCCGTTAGAGGACGCAAAAAAATGAAGCTTTCTGTTGCAGCTGCAAACGATGTTGAAGTTTTACTTGCAGCGGAAAATGCACGAAGCTTAGGCTTAATCGATGCAGTATTAGTAGGAGATGCTAACGATATTAAAAAAATTGCAGAGGAAAATAATATAGATTTGTCGAATTATGAAATCGTTGATGTTAAAAACTTAGTTGAAAGTGCAAGGGTTGCCGTATCCTTAGTATCCCATGGAAAGGCAGACTTTTTAATGAAGGGCCTTATTGGAACTGCAGATCTTTTAAGGGCGGTTTTAGATAAAGAAATAGGCCTTAGAACAAATAATCTTTTAAGTCACGTCATGGTATATAGCGTTGAAACTTATCATAAACTTATTCTTCTTACCGATGGCGGCATGGTAACATATCCAGATTTAACACAAAAGGTTCAGATAGTTCAAAATGCAGTTAAGGTTGCTAAAGCCCTTGGAATTAATCCAATTCATGTAGCACCGCTTTGTGCCGTTGAGGTTGTAAACCCTGATATGCAGGCAACAATCGATGCTGCTATTCTTTCAAAGATGAACCAAAGGGGCCAAATTAAAGACTGCGTAATAGATGGGCCACTTGCTCTAGATAACGCTATATCAAAGGAAGCAGCTCATCACAAGGGAATAAAGAGTCCAGTTGCAGGAGAGGCGGATATACTTTTAGTTCCAAACATTGAAGCTGGCAATATGCTCGGAAAGAGCTTGACTTATTTTGCAAAGGCTAAATCTGCAGGAATAATAGTTGGTGCAAAATGCCCAATTGTTTTAGTATCAAGAGCTGATACCCATGAATCAAAGCTATATTCAATAGCACTTGGAAGCTTAATCGCCAATTCATAATTGAGGGGGAGTTAAGATGAGAAAAATAATGACGGGCAACGAAGCCATTGCAAGAGGTGCCTATGAAGCAGGCTGCACCGTTGCAGCGGCATATCCAGGAACGCCCAGCACAGAGATTTTAGAAAACATCGCACAGTATGAAGAAATCTACGCAGAATGGGCACCCAATGAAAAGGTAGCTGTTGAAGTTGCAGCAGGAGCTTCAATTGCAGGTGCAAGGTCATTATCTGCGATGAAGCATGTTGGACTTAACGTTGCAGCAGATCCGCTTTTTACAATGGCTTATGAAGGGGTTAATGGCGGCTTTGTAATAGTTACTGCTGACGACCCAGGAATGCACAGCTCACAAAACGAACAGGACAACAGGCTCTATGCACAGCATGCAAAGGTTGCAATGATTGAGCCCTCCGATAGCCAGGAATGTAAAGATTTTATTAAACTTGCCTTTGAAATCAGCGAAAAGTTTGATACGCTTGTTTTATTTAGAATCACAACTAGAATTGCCCATTCAAAATCAATAGTAGAGCTTGGAGAAAGACAGGAAGTTGGAGTAAAAGAATACAAAAAGGATGTTAAAAAATATGTTATGATTCCAGCCCATGCAAGGGTAAAGCACGTTGAAGTTGAAGAAAGATTAAAAAGGCTTCAAGAATATTCAAATACTACCCCATTAAACAGAATAGAGTGGGGAGATACTAAGATTGGAATTATAACAAGCGGTGTATCATATCAATATGCAAAGGAAGTGTTTGGAGATAATGCATCATACTTAAAGCTTGGATTTACATTCCCGCTTCCAGATAAATTAATAAAAGAATTTGCAAGCAAAGTAGACAAGCTTTATATAATTGAAGAAAATGAACCTTACATTGAAACCTTTGTTAAAGCATTAGGAATAAACTGCATAGGAAAAGAACTAATTCCAATTTGTGGAGAATTAAATCCTGATATAATAAGAAGGGCGCTTTTAGGAGAAAAGGAAAGAGAAACCTATTCAGTTGAAGTTAAAGTGCCAAATAGACCTCCAGTTCTTTGCCCAGGCTGTCCACACAGAGGAATATTTTATGCCATGAGCAAATATAAAGATATTATAGCGACAGGTGATATAGGCTGCTACACATTAGGAATGATGCCCCCATTAAACGTTACTGATACAGTAATAGATATGGGTGCTGGAATCTCAGCAGCAATTGGATTTGAAAAGGCTGCCATGATGGCAAAGAGGAAAAACAAAATATTCGGTATAGTTGGGGACTCAACCTTCTTCCACTCAGGAATTACAGGGCTTATAGATGCAGTTTACAACAACAGCCCAATAGTTGCAGTGATCCTTGACAACAGTATAACTGCCATGACAGGACACCAGGAAAATCCAGGAACAGGAAAGACTCTAAAGGGTGACATTTCACCAGTTATAGATATAAAGGGAATAGTTAAGGCTTGCGGAGTTAAGGAAGAAAATATAAGGGTTGTTGATCCATACAAACTTGATGAAACAGAAAAGGCTGTTAAGGATGCATATAATGCAACCGAACCCTTTGTAATAATTACAAAGCAGCCATGTGCTCTGTTAAAGGACGTCTTGAAAAAGAGGGCAGGAAGATATGTTAAGGTTAATGAGGAAAAGTGTAAAAAGTGTAAAGTATGCTTAAAGGTTGGTTGCCCAGCAGTAGCATTCAAGAATAGTAATATAGTAATAGACAAGGATATGTGCAACGGCTGCACAGTGTGCCTACAAGTTTGTCCATTTAATGCGATAGAAAAGGTTGGTGAATGGAATGACTAAGAGCTTATTGTTTGTTGGAGTTGGTGGACAAGGGATTATACTTGCATCAAAGATTTTAACAGAAGGACTTGTTAAGTTTGGCTTTGATGTTAAAATGAGCGAAGTTCACGGTATGGCCCAAAGAGGAGGAAGCGTAACAACTCAGGTTAGATTTGGAGAAAAGGTATATTCACCTCTTATAGGAGAGGGCGAAGCAGATGTTATAGTTGCCTTTGAAAAGGTTGAAGCGGCAAGATGGGTAAAATACCTCAAAAAGGGCGGAACTTTAGTTGTTAACGATTATGAAATATATCCTCAATCTGTATTGGTTGGACAAGAAGTTTACCCAGATGATGTAATTCAAAAATTAAAGGAAAAAGTTGAAAACGTAGTTGTATTTAATGCAGCTGAAGTTGCTGAAAAGCTTGGAAATATTAAGGCGCAAAACATGGTTTTACTGGGTGCACTAATAAAGGCCTTAGGAATTGAAAACCTCGACTGGGAAAGCGTAATAAAAGAAAATCTTCCAGAAAAAATGCACGAATTAAATATTAGAGCAATAAAAGAAGGAATGAAGTTAAGTTAAAATTATGGGGACGGTTCTTAAATTTTTCAAATCGTCCCCAATTTCTTAATGAATATTTACAGAATATTTAAAATAATTTAAAAAATGAGATAATAATTTAACAATGTTGCAAATAAAAGGAGTCATAAAGTAAAAATTAATAAAATTAATGAACCGTCCCTGGAGGTGTTTTTATGGTAAATCAAGAGATTAAACAAAAAATCATCGAGATAATTGAAAAATACAAAAGAGAAAAGGAAAAGCTTGTTATGGTCCTATTAGATGTTCAAAAGTTAACAGAGTTTAATTACATTGACAGGGAATGGGTTAATATTATTGCAGAGGAACTTGATATTCCCTATACAAAGGTGTATGACGTTTTAACCTTTTATTCAATGTTTTCAACTAAGCCAAGGGGAAAATACATCATTGAAATTTGCAAAAGTGCACCATGCCATGTAAACAAATCAAAGGAGGTTGTTGCAATCTTTGAAGAAGTTTTAGGTATTAAAATGGGTGAAACAACAGAAGACAAGATATTTACTTTACAATACACAAGCTGTATAGGAGCTTGTGACATATCTCCAGCTGTTAAAATTGGCGAAAAAGTTTATGGCAATCTAACTAAAGAAAAAATAATAGAAATAATAAAAGAGTATCGGGGGGTTTAATATGCAGAAAACATTAAATATAATAACAGAAAATGTAGGGCAAATTAGACCAGACTCGGTAGATGAGTATATTAAAATCGGAGGATTTGAGGCTTTAAAAAAGGCTATTACAATGCACCCCCTCGAAGTTATAGAAGAAATTAAAAAGTCAAAGCTACAAGGTAGAGGCGGGGCAGCATATCCTACGGGAATAAAGTGGGAACAGGCTTACTACGTTGACAAAAACCCCAAATATATAATATGCAATGCAGACGAGGGGGAACCAGGAACCTTTAAGGACAAAGTAATACTCGATTATTTACCATTAAGATTGATTGAAGGAATGACCATAGCAGCTTATATTTTAAAGTCTCCCAAAGGATTTATATATATAAGGGGAGAATATCCTGAATCTCAAAGGATAGTTTCAAGTGCAATCAAAGAAGCAGAAAAAATGGGATATCTTGGTGACGATATTTTAGGGACAGGCTTTAGTTTTCATATAGAAGTTTTATCAGGTGCTGGGGCTTATGTTTGCGGCGAAAATTCAGCCCTAGTGGAGTCATCAGAAGGTAAATCTGGACGACCAAGAATCAAACCGCCATTTATTAAAAATTCGGGATATCTTGGAATGCCAACCCTTGTTAATAATGTTGAAACATTTGCCTGTGTTCCTTATATAGTGAAGGAAGGCGGAGAAAAATTTGCAGGCTATGGAACAGAATTTAGCGGAGGGACAAAACTCGTCTGTCTTTCAGGAAACGTTAAAAACAGAGGAGTTTATGAAGTGCCGTTTGGAACAACATTAAGGGAATTAATTTATGACATTGGCGGAGGATTACCTGAAGGAAGAAAATTAAAATTTGTTCAGCTTGGAGGATCATCCGGTCCATGCATTCCTGAGAGTATGCTTGATATTAAGATTTGTTACAAAGACCTTAAAGTAAAGGGACTAACCTTAGGTTCAGGTGCGATTTTAGTTGTTGATGATTCAAATTGCATAATAGACTTTTTAAAGTGTATTACAGAGTTTTTCTATCATGAGTCGTGCGGAAAGTGCACTCCCTGCAGAGAAGGCAACAAGCAGCTTCTTGCCCTTGTAAATAAGTTTATAAATGGAAGCGCAACTTATAATGATTTAGAGACGATAAAAAAAGTAGGACAAATAATGAAGGAGGCAGCCTTCTGCGGTCTTGGAGAAACAGCTGCAACAGCTCATCTTAGCCTTATAAAATACTTTGAGGAAGAATTTGTAGAGCATATAAACAAAAAATGTAGAGCCAATATATGCAATTTTGGAGGTGATAAGGATGGTAAACGTTAAAATAAATAATATTCCGGTATCTGTTGAGGAAGGTTCAACTATATTAGAAGCAGCGAAAAAGGTTGGAGTCGAAATACCAACCCTATGCTACCATGAAGACCAGTCAGTTAAGGCAAACTGTAGAATATGCCTTGTTGAAGTTAAGGGGGCAAAGGGACTTGTTACTGCATGTTCTACTAAAGTTACAGAAGGAATGGAAATTTATACAAACACAAAGAAGGCAAGGGACGCTAGAAAAACTGTTCTAGAGCTTATATTAGCAAGTCATCCAATGGACTGCTTAAAATGCATAAGAAACCAAAAGTGTGAGCTTCAAAAATATGCAGCAGAATTTTTTATAGAAGAATTACCATTTGAAATAACTTATCAAATGATAGAAAAGGATGAATCAAGTCCAGCTATAGTAAAGGATTTAAGCAAATGCATCAAATGTGGAAGATGCGTAGAAGTTTGCCAGAGCATTCAAACTGTTGGAGCAATTGCCTACTCCCATAGGTCTGATGAGTATAGAATAGCAACACTTTTTGAGCTTCCTCTTTATGAAACTGTTTGTGTTCACTGCGGACAGTGTTCTCTTGCTTGTCCTGTTGGAGCAATATATGAAAAATCAGAAATAGAAAAGGTTTGGAGGGCTCTTGGTGATCCTGAAATGCATGTCATAGTTCAAACGGCACCGGCTGTTAGAGTATCTATTGGAGAAGAGTTTGGTTTAGAACCAGGAAGCATTGTAACTGGGAAAATGGTCACAGCCCTCAAAATGCTTGGATTTGATAAGGTTTTTGACACTGATTTTACAGCTGATTTGACAATTATAGAAGAAGGAAATGAATTTTTACAAAGATTAGAAAAGGGCGGACCCTTCCCAATGTTTACATCCTGCAGCCCAGGATGGATAAACTTTGTTGAAAGATTTTATCCAGAATTTATACACAACCTATCAACCTGCAAATCACCTCAGCAAATGTTTGGGGCACTTGCAAAGACATATTATGCAGAAAAGATTGGTATTCCAAAGGAAAAAATATTTGTAGTATCGATTATGCCATGCACTGCTAAAAAATATGAAGCTGCAAGGGAAGAAATGAAATCAAGCGGTGTTAGGGATGTAGATGTAGTATTGACAACAAGGGAACTTGCAAGGATGATAAGGGAATCGGGAATTGATCTTAAGAAGCTTCCTGAAAGCGAATACGATTTACCATTTGGAATAACATCAGGTGCTGGAGTTATATTCGGTGCATCTGGAGGGGTTATGGAGGCAGCCATAAGAACTGTTTATGAGATAGTAACTAAAAAGGAGCTTCAAAAACTTGATTTTAAAGATGTCAGGGGACTTGAAGGAATAAAAGAAGCAACAGTTAATATAAACGGCTTAAGCATCAAAGTTGCAGTTGTAAACAGCTTAGGTAAAGCAAGGGAACTTCTTGAAAAGATCAAAAAAGGAGAGGCAGATTATCATTTTGTTGAAGTTATGTGCTGCCCAGGAGGGTGCATCGGTGGTGGCGGCCAGCCTATAGGAACTGTAAATAGAGTAAGACAAGAAAGAATAGAGGCAATATATGAAGTTGACAGAAACATGCCAATCAGGCAATCCCACAAAAATCCAGTAATATGGACACTTTATGAGGAATTTTTAGGGGAGCCCCTTAGCGAAAAATCCCATAATTTGCTTCATATAGGGACGGTTCATTAGTTTTATAAATTTTTTAACGGGGATGGTTTACAAATTTAGTTACTGTTAGAGGGACACTCTAAATTTCATAAAATTTGTGAACCGTCCCTGAATAATTTTTGCAGCTCTTGGCAAAAATAACTATAAACTTGAAAAATAAGGAGGATGAATTTTAATATGCCAAGAGTGGCAAGAGTAAAATCATTCGACTCTATTTTTCATATTATGGTAAAAAGTATCATTGAAGCACAGCTTTTTAAAGATGACAAAGACAAAATAGAATATCTTTGTAGAGTTAAAAAGTATCAAGAAAAATATCATTTTAAAGTTTATGCATACTGCCTTATGGACAATCATGCCCACTTTATTATAGATGACAATGGAGC
>JAOAEI010000071.1 GCA_026416875.1 Caloramator sp. | reverse complement strand
TCAAGGTGTATATATGCAGGAAGAATTTCACTTACAGTTGGTTTTGTATCAGTAAGTATCTATGTTTTAATAGGAACTATTTGGGGAGCTATAGCTGGATATTATGGCGGAAAAGTTGATAACATAATGATGAGAATAGTTGATGCTATAATGTCTATCCCGACGATGATGCTTCTTATAACGGTTATGGCGATATTTAAACCCAATCTTTATAACGTTATGATTGTTATCGGATTAACTGGTTGGACAGGCATAGCAAGATATGTAAGGGCAGAATTTTTAAGCTTAAAAAAGAGAGATTTCGTTGAGGCAGCAAGATGTATAGGGGCAAGGAACAGTTCCATCATATTTAAACATATCCTTCCAAACGCAATAGCTCCAGTTATTGTTGCAGCAACAATGGGTCTTGCATCAGCAATATTAACAGAATCTACATTGAGCTTTTTTGGTTTAGGAGTTCAGCCACCGACACCTTCATGGGGTAACATGCTAACAAATGCACAGGAATTAGAGACAATGGTATCAGCTCCGTGGAAGGCGTTTTGGCCAGGACTATTTATTTTCCTTTCAGTATTATCCTTTAATTTTGTTGGTGATGGTCTAAGGGATGCGTTAGATCCAAGATTAAAACAGTAAAATTTGATAAGAGGTGTTGCTATGGAGAAGTTACTTGAAATAAAAAATCTCAGAACTTACTTTTATACTGAAGATGGTGTTATACCAGCAGTTGATGGTGTTGATTTTTATATAAAACCAGGAGAGACATTGGGAGTTGTTGGAGAATCAGGATGTGGTAAAAGTATAACTTCTATGTCTATCATGAGGCTTATACCAAATCCCCCAGGAAAAATAATGGAGGGTAGTGAAATTTGGTTTGATGGTGTTAATCTATTGAGTTTGCCAGAAAAGGAAATGAGAAGCATAAGAGGCAATAAAATCAGTATGATTTTCCAAGAGCCAATGACCTCCTTAAACCCTGTTTATAAGGTTGGAGACCAAATAAGTGAGGCACTTATATTGCATCAAAAAATGTCAAAAAGAGAAGCTTGGGAAAAGGCAATTGAGATGCTTAAACTAGTAAACATACCTTCACCAGAAAAGGTTGTTAATGAATTTCCACACACCCTAAGTGGCGGTATGAGACAGAGAGTAATGATAGCTATGGCTCTTGCATGTAATCCAAAGCTATTAATAGCTGATGAGCCAACAACAGCTTTGGATGTTACTGTTCAAGCACAAATTCTTGATCTTATGAATGAACTAAAGAAGAAAGTTAATGCAGCTGTTATGATGATAACCCATAACCTTGGGGTAGTTGCAGAGACATGTAACAGAGTTGTTGTAATGTACGCTGGTCAAGTGGTAGAAGAGGGAAGTGTAGAAGAAATATTTGAAAAGCCATTACATCCTTATACAAGAGGATTGTTAAATTCAATACCTGATGTAAATGGAAAGAAAGGAAAATTAGATGCCATTCCTGGAGTAGTTCCTAACCCATTAAATATGCCTAAAGGTTGTAGATTTGCACCAAGATGTGACAAGGCTATGGAGATTTGTCATAAAGATAAACCTGAAATCATAAGACTTGGAGAAGAAAGATGTGTAAGATGCTTCTTATATGACGAAAAGGTGGGTGTTAACAATGGATAAACTAGTTGAAGTATACGGACTTAAGAAGTACTTCCCAATTAAAGGAGGATTTTTTAATAGAACAGTTAATTATTTGAAGGCAGTTGATGGAGTAAGTTTCTTCATAAACAGAGGAGAAGTATTAGGAGTTGTTGGTGAATCTGGCTGCGGCAAATCAACAACAGGAAGAACGATATTAAAATTATTAGAACCTACCGATGGAAAGATAATATTTGATGGGGAAGATATAACAAAACTTGAAGGTGAAGCTTTACGAAAAAAAAGAAAGGAAATGCAGCTAATTTTCCAAGATCCATATTCTTCACTAAATCCTAGAATGACAGTTGGTGATATAATTGGAGAGCCGATAACCATACATGAAAAGGTGAGCCGTGCAGAAAAACTGGAAAGGGTTAAGGAATTATTAAATAAGGTTGGTCTAAGCCCTTACCATGTTAGAAGATATCCACATGAGTTTAGCGGCGGACAAAGACAAAGAATAGGTATCGCCAGAGCCCTTGCACTTAATCCTAAGTTTATAGTTGCAGACGAATCGGTTTCAGCCCTTGATGTTTCTATACAGGCTCAGGTTATAAATTTATTTGAGGAGTTAAAGGAAGAATTTAAGTTAACATATATGTTTATTTCCCACGATTTGAGTGTTGTAAGGCATATTTCAGATAGAATTTCTGTTATGTATCTTGGTAGAATGGTGGAAATGGCTGAAACAGAAGAATTATTTAAGAATCCTATGCATCCATATACCCAAGCACTGCTTTCAGCTGTTCCAATCCCAAATCCAAAGTTAAAAAAAGATAGAATAATATTACAAGGGGATGTGCCATCTCCTATAAATGCACCAAAGGGCTGTGTTTTCCATACAAGATGTAAATATGCAATGGATATTTGTAAAAATTCAGTTCCAGAGTTTAGAGAAACTGAAAATGGCCATTACGTAGCTTGTTTCTTATATAATAAATGATATGCATATAATAGGTGGTTAAAACCACCTATTATATTTATTTAGGAGGTAAATATGAGTGCTAAAGCGGAAAAACAAAACAATTTAAGGATTTATCTTTTTTTTGTTATATTTTATTATATTTCTTTGGGAGGATTTAATTTTCTTCAAAGTCTGTATATAAAAGAATTAAAAATTAGTGATAACTTTCTAGGTTTAATTATAAGTGCGAAAACTTTTGTTTATGCAATTTTTGCATTTTTAGCTGTGATTGTAATAAATAAGCTAGGAAAAAAAAGGACTTTAATATGTTCCACTATTATCACATCATTCCTTACAGTTTTATTTGGTTTTAGTACAAATAAGTATCTATTGCTAATACTAACGATCTTACATGGTTTAACAATTTCCATTTTTGCAGTTACTGAGCCTCCTTTTTTAAGCGATAACTCAGATAAAAGAAGAAGTATAAAAGCATTTAGTTATACATTTTCTATTAACATGTTTTCAGTGATGTTCAGCTATCTGTTGTTCGGTAAATTAACATATGTATTAAGTTTATACTTCAGTTACCTAATAGCATTAAGGTTTTCAATTATTATTTCAGGTTTAATTGGGTTTATTTTTATTATCGGTGCTATAAAAATTAATGAAAAAAAAAAGTTTGGATAATAATGCACTAGAAAGGCTGAACTTAAATAGGATTAAAAATATAACTAACAAATCTATAGTAAAAGATTTTCTAATATTCAATTTCATAATTGGTTTTGGGGCAGGACTTGTTGTCCCATACTTTAACATTTATTTAAAATATAAGGCGCATATAGAGACAGATAAAGTAGGAGTGTTAATGGCCTTTTCAACACTTGCTATGGCATTAGGAAGTCTAATAACACCGAAGCTTGCTTTAAAATTTGGTAAAGCAAGAACACTCATCATTTCTCAATTAATATCTATCCCCTTTTTGATTTTAATGACTAACACAGAAAATAAAATGATATTTTATACATCTTTTATTTTAAGAAGTGGATTTATGAATATGTCGATGCCACTTGCTATAAACTTGGCTATGGATATTGTTGAAATTGAAAATAAACATATAATGTCGAGCCTAATTAACTTATTTGCTAATTTAAGTAGGGCAATAAGTGCAGCAATCGGCGGATATATTATAGCTAATTATAGAAATGGTTATGAACTTCCTTATTTTATTACAGCCCTTTTATATATATTTGCTTTAATCTTTGCATATAGAAAAATTCTTCCAAACGTATAGCTAAAATTATATAAAATGTGTTTATGTTTATTTTACTAAAAATATGAAATAATATAACTAGAAACACAGGAAGGAGTGGTAATATGTTAGATAGAGTAAAAATAATTGAGTTTTTAGAAAACGAAGGACTTAACGAGATTGATGTTATTGATTATAGAGATGAAGATGTCTTAGTTTTAAACTTTTTCTATACCTTTGATGAAGCAGAACTTGAGGCTGCAAAGCAGTTTGCAAATGATAATTATGAAGAGGAAAATGAGGATGAATGGTATGAAGAATACTTCTTGCCATACCTTACTGATATGGCAGCTGACAACATAAGAGACATCATCGACGATCTTGGCGAAAAGTTTGGTGTTGAAGGTGAGTTTGTCCTTTACGAAATGGATAGGGATTATCATAACGAATGTGAATGCATCTTAGCCCTTGCTGAAAAGGGAAAGGATTTTGATATTGAAGAAATTTTAGATGAATTAGAATAAGGCTGCATTTTAAAAGGTGCAGCCTTATTCTGTAAATTGAAGCTGATATAGGTTGTAGTATAGTCCCTTCTTTTCCATAAGCTCATCATGGGTGCCTATTTCCCTTACTCTTCCTTTATGCATGACTATTATCCTATCGCAATTTTTTTTCGTTGATAGTCTGTGGGCTACTATTATGGTTGTTCTGCCTTCAGAAATCTTTTTAAGGGCATCCTGAATAAGACCTTCAGTTTCGGTATCTATGTTGGAGGTTGCCTCATCAAGGACTAAAATTGAAGGATCAAAGGCAAGAGCCCTTGCAAAGGCTATAAGCTGTCTTTGCCCCTGTGAAAGAGTGGTTCCCCTCTCATTTACAGGGCTGTCATATTTTCTAGGCAGCTTTTCAATGAAATTATCTGCATTAACAAATTTACAAACTTCCATTATTTTTTTATCAGTTATTCTATTTTCACCAAGCCGTATATTACCCTTTATATCTCCCGTAAATAAAAATACATCCTGCATAACTGTGGCTATATTTCTTCTAAGGGAGTATTTATCATAATCCTTTATGTTTATCCCGTCGACTAAAATTTCTCCTTTTTGAATATCATACAGCCTGCTTATTAAATTGATTATTGATGTTTTGCCTGCTCCTGTATGTCCGACTATCGCAATCTTTTCACCAGGTTTTATTTTAAAGCTTACATCTTTTAGAACGTATTCGCCATTTTTATAGGCAAACCATACGTTTTTAAATTCAATTTCACCTTTAAGTTTATCTACAATTACTGCATCTTTAGAATTTGGAATTTTTTCATTAGTGTCAAGAAGAGAAAATATTCTCTCAGCAGATGCCATGGCTGATTGGAGTATATCGTATTTCTCGGTTATGTCGTATATTGGTTGAAAAAATTGCTGAACGTATGAAACAAATACATACAAAACGCCGAAGGGCAGCATTTCATTTAAGACCATTTTACCCCCAAACCAAACGATTGCTGCTAATGTCATTGTAGATAAAAAATCTATGCTGGGTCTGAATATCCCAAAGATTATAATTTGATTTCTTGTTTCTTTGTAGTAATCCTTGTTTATTTTTTCAAACTCATCAAAGGTTTTATCTTCGATATTAAATATTTGGATGGTTTTCATTCCAGATATATTTTCAGATAAAAATGCATTTATTTTAGCAAGCTTTGTCCTGACATTTCTATAGGCTTCTCTGTCGTATTTCCTAAATATAATAGTCAATAAAATTATAATCGGGATGAAAAATAACATAACAAGGGCTAATTTTGTATTAAGTGTAAACATAGCAATTATTATTCCTGCTAATAGAAAAAAGTCTTTAATAAGATAAACTAAAACTGAGGTATACATTTCATTTATCGCTTCAACATCATTTGTAACTCTTGTTACAAGTCTACCAATTGGAGTTTTATCAAAAAATGAAAGAGACAATTCTTCAATGTGCTTAAAAAGTTTTTCTCTAATATTAAATACTATTTTTTGACTAGTAAGGTTCAAGATATAAACTTGACCGTAATTAACAAAAAATAGCGTTAAAGAAACAAGAAAAACATATAGAGCTGTTTTGATTATTCCATTTAAATCATCCTGTCTTATGTTTTTTAAATCAGCATATGTTATCTTTTTTATTTCAAAGGAGTTATTATCTTGATATAATTTGTCTTTGATTATAAAACTTTTTGAGTAATCAACCCTTCCATAGGCTAGAAAATAATTTTTGCCATCATAAACCATTGAAACTGTTTTTCCATTCAAATGAATTCCCTTAAGTATTTTATTATCTTTTAATGTATAATAGCTTTTGTAGCCGTTTATATACTGATCTATTGCGTTTTTAATTAGGTATGGCCTTGAAAGATCTAAAAAGACTGCTATAAACATTAAAAGAAAAACTAATGCCATTTCCTTTATATATGGCCTTACAAATTTTAATAATCGTTTCATTAGGACGGAATCATATTCTTTTACTATTGAATCCTCTAAATTGAATTTTTCCATTATTCCGCCTCCTCTAGCTTTTCTTCAAGTTGCTGTTTTAAATAAATTTTCTTATATAGGCCGTCATTTTCCATTAGCTGATCATGATTGCCGCTTTCTATTATCCTGCCTTCATCTAAAACGATTATGTTATCGCAATCTTTAACAGCTGAAATTCTATGGGAAATTACAATTGAAGTTTTTCCTCGCATTACTTCCTTTAGATTTTTTAATATTCTATTTTCGGTTTTGGCATCAACTGCTGAAAGGCAGTCATCGAAGATTAGGATTTCAGGCTCCTTTATTAATGCCCTTGCAATTGAAATTCTCTGCTTTTGACCACCAGAGAGGGTAATTCCCCTTTCGCCAACGATTGTTTTATATCCGTCTTGAAAATCTATTATATCCCCGTGAACTTCAGCAATCTGTGCATATTTTATTACTTTATCATCATCGGCCTCATAAAGGGGGAGGGCTATATTATCTGCGACGCTTTTTGAAAATAAAAAGGCTTCTTGAGGAACAAATCCGATTCTTTTTCTCAATATTGAAATTGGAATTTTATTTATATCATGTCCGTTTATAAATATGGTTCCATCCTGAACATTATAAAGCCTTATTAAAAGATTTACTAATGTTGATTTTCCACTTCCTGTTTTACCGATAATTCCAAGGCTTTGGCCTTTTTTAATATGGAGATTTATATTTTTAAGAGCTGGGGATTTAGAGTTTGCATATTGAAAGGTGAGATTTTTTATTATTATATCTCCATCTAAAGAGATAACATTATCAACATCCTTATCATAAATTTCAATACTTTGATTTAACACGTTTTCAATTCTTTCAAGGGAAGCGTATCCTCTTTGAATTACATTTATAACCCATCCTATTGCCATCATGGGCCATACTAGGCTTCCAAGATATATGTTAAAAGCTATAAAATCGCCGATAGAAATTATATTTAAAACAACATATGAAGCGCCAAAGGCAATTAATACTACAAAGCTCAAATAGGCTAGAAGCTCAACAAGGGGAAAAAGGATTCCCCAAACCTTTATAAGATTCATGTTTGCTTTTAAATATTCACTATTTTGTTTATTAAACTTTACATATTCATTTGCCTCTTGGGCAAAGGTCTTTATTACTCTAATTCCAGAAAAATTTTCCTGAACTATATCAGTAAGTTTTGCAAAGACCTCCTGAACTATTAAAAATCTTTTATGAATGAGTTTTCCAAAGTTTGTAGCAACTATGGACACAAGGGGAAGAGGAATTAGTGATATTAAAGTTAACTTTACATTGATGGACAGCATAATTGATAAAGTTATTACCGTAAGAAAAATTGCATCAAACATCATAACGATCCCTTGACCTAAGGACATTCTAAAGGCGTTAAGATCGTTTGTGGCAAGAGCCATTAGATCACCCGTTTTGTTTTGGTTGTAAAAGTTCAAAGAGAGTTTTTGAAGGTGAGAAAAAAGCTTATTGCGAAGATCATATTCTATTTTTCTTGATGTTCCAATAATGAATATCCTCCAGATAAATCTTGAAATAGCTATTATAATGGATAATACTATTATTAATAGTAAGTTTTTTGTAACTGATAAATTGGAAATGTTTTTGCTTGCTATGCCATCCGATAGTTTGCCAAGAATTTTTGGAGGAATAAGCTGTAGAATATCCACAATAAATAATGCTAAAATGCCAAGGATGTATCTTCCTTTATAATTTTTCATATATTTAAACATCCTTTTAAATTTTTTCAAATTTACCACCCCCATAAGAGGATTATACAGTTATTTTAAGAAAATTTCAAATATTTTGACTAGGAGGTTTAAAATGAAGGTTTTAGTTTTATTTGGAAGTCCTAGAAAAAAATATACTTATGAGCTTACAAAGGCTTTTTTAGAGGGATTAGAAAAAGATACCGAAGTTGAATTTATAGACACGACTAAGCTTAATATATCCCACTGCAAGGGTTGTAATTATTGTTTAAAGGAAATGAAATGCATCATCAAAGATGATATGGAGGATATTTTAAATAAGATCGAAGATGCAGATATGATAGTATTATCCTCACCGGTTTATTTTGGAACGGTAACGTCGTTCCTTAAGGTTTTAATAGATAGATGTCAGCCTCTTTACAACAAACGTTTTGTTTTAAAGGTAGAGGATAAAATAAAAAAGAAGGGGGTTTTGATATTTACAGCAGGAGGGAAAAATAAAAAGATGATTGATTCTATGAATCTTGTTGCAAAATTTTTTATGCTCTCCTGTGGTGCCGAACTTGTTAATACTATTTATTGTTTAAATACAGATGAAGTAGGTTTAGACAAGGAGGCTTTACAAAGGGCTTATATAACTTCAAAGAGTATATTATGAATAAAAAATGGATTTCATGGATATAATTACATGTAAAATGATTTTTAGGAGGGTCCCATGAAATCCAGAAGATTTTTTAAAAGTGAAGTAAAGTTTTTATTGATTTTAATATTGATAATTCTTCTACCAATTATAATAGTAGGCGGAAGCAAAATGAGAAAAAGGGATTTTAAATATTATCTTTTAAATAAAGACTACGATAAATTATATACTTTTATAAAATATCCGTCCTTTACAAAAAAGGTCTTTGAAAAGTATATGATGTATAATTTTAACGGCGAATTTGAGATATTAGATGATAAAAGAGCAAATGGGTATAGATTTATAACGGTTAAAACTGATAAGGGTGAAAAAATTATCTCATTATCTATAGAGGATGGAAAGGAATACTGGTTTTTTAACGACTATGCAGATGATTTTTACGTTGAAGCACCTATAAATACTAAGGTTTTTAT
>JAOAEI010000070.1 GCA_026416875.1 Caloramator sp. | reverse complement strand
AAACCATCCTTTACTCCTAAAACAAATTCATCAAAGAGGTTCACTCCTTTAATATATCCAAAAATCAATATAAAAATAATCATAATAGCTATAAAAAGCATATTATCCTCCATAAATATTACTTAAATATACCTTTAAAAATTCTATCAAGGAAAAGAGCAATTATAAGAGAAATAAAGCTTGTTAATATAATCGGTGTTATTATGCCTGCAGGATTATTTGAGCCAAGACTTGCCCTTAGGGAAATTAAAGTTGTAGGAATTATTTGCAATGAAGCGGAATTTATAATTAAAAATGTAACCATATAATCAGAGGCAGTATCCTTTTTAGGGTTTATCCTTTGAAGCTCCTCCATTGCCTTAAGTCCAAAGGGAGTTGCAGCATTTGAAAGCCCAAGCATATTGCTGGTTATATTCATAATTATGTTAAAAAAAGCTGATTTTGATTTTTCATAAAGTCCTGGGAATATAAATCTTAAAGGAAGGCTTAAAACCTTTGCAAAAACATCCACAAGGCCGCTTTTTTCAGCTATCCTCATGATGCCAGACCAAAAGGCCATTATACCCAAAAGAGCTAATAAAAGTTCCACCGACCTTTGAGATGATTCTGTAATCACCTTAATTAAAGTATTATCCCCCCTTATAATAAACGAAACTATTCCTAAAAGGATCATAAAAAACCAAAATCTGTTTACCATAACCTCACCCAAATAAACTGCTATATAATTTATATTCCTATAAAGATAATATATAACATAAAATATTCAATTCATTAACAAAAACTTCACATTTTTAATGATTTTTATGTTATAATGAAATTACAGAAAATTTTAAATTTATTTTTTAAAGGAGAGATTCATATGGTATTTAAGCCAGATGAAGTGAAAAGCCTAAGAAAGGGACAAGTAGTAAACGTCGAAATAGACGGGAAGGTTATGTTGCTGAGACGAAACTTCTGCGGAGTTTATGAGCTCTTCTCTCCAAAAAATCAGCGCCACATCGAATACTTCGATAACCTCAACTTCTTCAAAATTCGCTATGGAAATCTCTTGATTAAATTCCCAATAACTAATATAATGCTTCAGCGAAACGATATATATGCCCTATCTAAAAAGCTGTCTAAAGATGAGCTTTTAAAGTGGTTTAGCAAATTTGGGCGACTAAACTTCAACGGTTCTAAATCTATAGATGAAGTTGAAATAGAATATTATTCTTGGATTTCCGACTACGACGGTTCAAAATGTGAATTTTGTCTTGCTGATATCGACGGAGAATACACCCTCAATATACCTAAAATGGCAAGCTAAAAGGCCTGTAATATGCAGGCCTTTTTACAGTAAAATCACAAATTCAGTTCCTTTACCTAGTTCGCTATTAACAAAAATTTCGCCACCATGAAGTTTTATAATCTCCCTTGCAATTGAAAGCCCTAAACCTCCTACTCCCTTTTCCTTTACCCTGTAGAATCTTTCAAAGACATAGGGAAGATGCTCCTTGTCAATTCCTTCTCCATCATCCTTTATGCTGATTTTTATTTTATCATCCTTATAAATTTTAATTTCAATTTTCCCGTCATCCTTTGTATGTTTAATAGAATTGCTAATAATATTCAATATCGCCATTTCAAAGTATTCAGAATCTATAAATGCTTCAATATCGTCGCCATTTAGATTAATTTCCCTATTCCCCTTAATAATTTTAACTTTATCTATTATATCTAATAGAACATCCTTTAAATTTATCTTTTCCCTTTTTAATGTTATGCTGCCTGATTCTATTTTTGATAAGGTCAAATTTTCGTTAACAAGCTTATTTAATCGTTCAACTTCTTCTATAATTTCCCCTATATACTCCTTTTTTTCTTCCTCAGGGACCAAATCATCATAAAGGGCTTCAGCATAGCCCTTTATTATTCCCAGGGGAGTTCTAAACTCATGGGTTACATTAGCGATAAAATCCCGCCTTAATTTCTCCGTTCCTTCCAAGCTAACCGCCATACTATTAATCGTCCTTGCAAGTTCTCCTATCTCATCCTTTGAATTAACATCAATCCTTGTTTTATAATCACCCTTTGATATTTTCTCTGCAGCTTCTTTAATTTTTAGTATGGGATTTGTAAATAAACTGCTTAGTATAAATGCTCCTAAAATTGAAATTATGATGGCCAATATCAAAAGGATTGTAAATTGTCCCTTTAATCTTGCAACATCATTTTTTAAAGTAAAAGAAGGAATATGGATAAAAACTGCACCTAAAACTTCTCCATTTTTTATGGGGTAACCAAGGGTAATTAACTGGCTTTGCCTTAAAATAATATCATCCGTCGTATAAATAACTTTTCCGCTTAAAACATCTTTTAAATATTGCATTTCTATTTTAGATGTCCTTCCATACATGAAATTGCCGCTTTGGAAAATTACATTTCCTTTATCATCAAATATGCTAACCTTTCCTCCTAAAGCCCTTGCAATATTTAGAACAGCATTTTTCATTCCGTTTATATCTTTAGGATAATATTGAGCTACCTCTTTTGCATGATTGATTAATTTATTTTTTTCACTTGTTGAATAAAATTTTGTAATTAAATTTCCCTGAAGAAGGTAATTTGCTAGCAAAAGCAAAGTTAAAAGAAGGCTAGTATATATTAATAGTTTAAATCTTATTCCCTTCATTTTTTCACCTCAAATTTATATCCAACGCCTCTTACAGTTTCGATGTATTCCCTAAAATCACCAAGCTTTTCCCTTAAGTTTTTTATATGGGTATCAACTGTTCTAAGGTCGCCAAAAAAATCATATCCCCAAACGGCATTCAATATTTGCTCCCTAGATAAAGCAATGTTAGGCCTTTCATATAAATATAAAAGAAGATCAAATTCCTTTGGAGTTAATTCCACTTTCTCCCCCATAATGTAAACTTCCCTTGCAGCCTTATCAACTACAAAATCCTCTGTCATCTCGATGCTTTTTCTACTTACCCTTTTTAAAATCGCCTTTATCCTCGCAACTATTTCCCTTGGGCTTGCAGGCTTTACAACATAATCATCAACCCCAAGTTCAAATCCAAATATCTTGTCCTCTTCCTCACCCCTTGCTGTAAGCATTATAACCGGCACATCGCTTGTTTTTCTTATTTGCCTTAACGTGCTCCATCCATCTCTTTTAGGTAACATAACATCAAGGACTAATATATCATAAATATTTTCTGAAAACTTTTCCAAAGCTTCTTCTCCATCCTCAGCCTCTTCAACAATAAATCCTTCCTTTTCAAGATAAAGCTTTAAAACCTTTCTTAATCTTTCTTCATCCTCAACTATAAGGACCCTAATCATATCATCACCCCTAAGAATATGATAATACAATTTCTACTTCTTTTGAATTATCTTCACAAAATCTACACATTAACAACATAATACCATCAAAAATGGAGCCTATAATAAAGACATAAGATAAATGGAGGAGGTTGATTTTATGAAAATGAAAAAATTAATAGTAGCCCTAACAGTGACAACTTTACTTGGCTCAACAGCTGTTGCTTTTGCAGCAACAAGACCAGTTGACATCGTGTCAAAACTTACTGGAAGGAGCGTTGAATCTCTTTATCAAGAAAGACTTTCAGGTAAAACATATGGAACTATAGCAAAGGAAGCAGGAAAACTTGAGGAGTTTAAAGCAGAAATGTTAAAGGAAAAAAAGGCTATCCTTGATGAAAGGGTAAAGGCAGGAATCTTAACACAAGCTCAGGCAGATGAAATTTACAACGCAATAAAGAACAATCAAGCTACATGTGATGGAATAGGAAATGCAAAAATAGGACAAAAATACGGCGTAGGATTTGGTCAAGGAATGGGAATGGGTCAAGGTAAAGGTCAAGGAAAAGGAAAGGGCTTAAGAAACGGTTTAGGCAAAGGTGCAGGATACGGCTTTGGATACAGAATAAATCAAAACACAAGCAAATAAATTAGTTTACCTTCAATATTAGGCTGCCAAAAATTTAGGGCAGCCTAATATTTTGTCCATAAATCTATTAATTTTTCCTAATTTGTGCATTATAATATTATATAAAATGAATTAGGAGTGATTTTAATGGGAGAAGCAGCAAAAAAACAAGAAAGATTAACATATAAAGACTATTTAACATGGAAGGACGATTTTAGATGGGAAATTATAAATGGTATTGCCTATTGCCTTGCGCCTTCCCCATCAAGCCTTCATCAGCTAATTTCCGGTAGAATATTCGGATATATTTTCAACTATTTGGCCGATAAAGAATGCCTTGTTTTTGCTGCCCCCTTTGATGTAAGAATCCCTTTAAAGGGTGAAAAGGATGAAGATATAGAAAATGTCCTTCAGCCCGATATATCAGTTATTTGTGATAAGAAAAAAATAGATAAGCGAGGTTGCCTCGGTGCACCTGATATGGTGGTGGAAATATTATCCCCTGCAACAAGGAAAATAGACCTTCAGGATAAATACTTCTTATATGAAAAAGCAGGAGTAAAGGAATACTGGATAGTAGACCCTATAAATAAAACGGTATCTGTCCACATATTAGGTGAAGATAAATCCTTTAAAAGGGCATCCTACTATACTTCCTCTGATAAAATAAGGGTGAGCATATTTGAGGATTTAGTTATAGACTTAGAAAAGATATTTGCAGGAATTGAAGATATTGAATATTAATTATGCCAGGTTATACTTACCTGGCATAATTATTCTTAACAAATTCAATCGCCTCTTCCCTAGTCTTTATATTACCTAAAAAGACCTCCTCATTGATGGCATCTAAAACTTCTCCAACAAACCTTCCCCTTTTGCCTGTAAGTTTTATAACATCCTCCCCGGATATGAGCTTTTTAGGTAGTTCCTTCTTTTTATAGAGCCTTTCAATTAGCTCCATACAAAAGTTAAAATACCTCTCCCTTTCACCGTTTTCATCAAGCAAAAGTCTAGTTGCTGTAACGTCAAATAGGGAAGCTAATATGACATCAAGGGTATTATCCTCAAAATCCCTAATTAATCTATAAATGGCCCTATCGGTGGCACCCACCTTAAAAAGCCCAAGGATCCTCATGTGTCCCTTTATTACAGCTGTAATAAGGTTTCTTTGCTCCTTAGAAAAGTTGTATCTTTTATCTATCTCCAAAAACTCCTCATAGCCTGTTACATCATGACCTTTAAAGGTTATCTTTTCTCCTTCCTTTTTATAGGCCTTTGGCTTTCCAATGTCGTGCAAAAGGGTTGCAAGCTTTAAAACAGTTCCTCTTTTTACCCCCGACATATCCTCCTCTAAATGCCTTTTTATATCTTCGCCATGCTTTGTCCTTAAAACATCATCCATCATATTCTCTAAGGTTTTCAAGGAGAACATAGAATGGGTAAAGGAATCGACAGTATGATATTTGCATTTCCCAACAAGCTTCATCCTTTTAAAAACTGGAAAAATCTCCGATAAAAGCAGAATTTCATCAAGTTCCTTTAATATTTCGTAGGCTCTATCACCATCTAATATTTTAAAGATCTCATCCCTAATTCTTTCGCCGGAAACCTCATTTATTTTTTCATAGTTTTCCTTTATAAGATTTAACGTATTTTCTTCTATCCTAAAATTAAGTTTTCCCTTTAGTCTAAAGGCCCTTAGCATCCTTAATGGATCATCTAAAAAGGCATCAGGGTAAACTATTCTAATTACCCCATCCTTTAAATCCTTTATACCACCTAAGATATCTATTATTCTTTCGTCCTTTAAACTTTTTGCAATTGCATTTATGGTAAAATCCCTTTTAAAAAGGTCCTCTTCAATTGTTTTTCCCTTCATCCTGCAAAAATCTATCGTAAAACCATCTGTTACAACCCTTGCAACATCCTCATGCATTAAAAATACGCTTGCATCTTTTTCCATAGCAAATTCCTCCGCAAGGGGCAAAAAATCCTTATCAACAGCAATATCTATATCGGATAATTTATATCCTAATAATATATCCCGGACTGCTCCACCTACTAAAAAAGCTTCAACATCCTTTTCCTTGAAAAAATCATGAAGATCTTTAATTATGTCCATAAATAACCTCCTATTTTTTGTCCATATAAAAGGCTCCAAAGGGGGAGTTTTTAACTTCAGCATATCCCTTTTCAACTAATTTATCAAGTATGGTTTTAAAGGCTTCAACGTTGGGGGCTAAATCGCTTCCAACCTCAGTCAAAACCCTTGCAAGGTCGGCAGGTGATATAGGAAAATGCCTTTTTATTTTATTATAAGCATCTTCATATTTCCTATTCAGAGCCTCATCAAGCTCATCAAAGGGGTTTTCGCCGTGGCAGGTTGTGGTTATTGCCATTCTAAACCTTATTGGAATAGTTCTTCCCATTATTGCAGAGGATACAAAGGCATCCCCAGAAGTTAAATATGGGAGGCGCTTTGCTTCTTCGCTTGTTATATCCGTCTCCTCTTTAATTATATCTATATCTGAAGCCCTTACCGTTCTAAATACTATCTTTGTATTGAGCTGTGCCGTTATGGTCTCATCTAAAAGGGCAGGCCTTTGGGTGGCAAGGATTAAAAATACTCCGTATTTTCTTCCCTCCTGGGCTATTTCTTTTATTATAGACTTTGATGGTGTCTCAAAGCCCTTAGGTGCAAAATTGTGGCTCTCGTCAAAGGCAAGAATAAAGGGTGGGAAAAATTCCGCTGCCTCTCCCCTTTGCTTTGCATCCCTGTATTCCCTTCTTTTATAATATAGGGTGCTTATAAGATATGTTGAAAATACATTTAAAAGCTTTATAGGTCCTTGAATTATTATTGTCTTGCCATTTAAAAGACCATCTTCTACCTCCTTTATATCCCTTGTAAAAAGGCCATCCCTATGGAGTCTTTGAAGCCTCCATAAAACCCCGTTTAAAGACTGGGCTGGAACTGTTTTGTATTCGCTGAAAACCTCTAGCATTTCCTCATACCTTCTGACATCCTCATCATCACCCCTTGATTTAGCATCCTCAAGAAGCCTGTTTATTTTTGCCTCGCTTCCAATTTCAAAGGCCTCCTTTAAAAGGGATAGTCTTCTTTCAAAGGAAAAGTAGGTATCCTTAAACTTGTGCATCCTTTCTATTACGCTAGACATAGCCTCCGTTAAAGTTCCTGCAGCAGCTGCTGAAATTAGGTTTATAAGGTCCCTTGTAGAAAGGTCTTGAAATTTTACACCGATATCTCTGCCTATTTGAAGGCACAAAAATTTATCTTTAAAATCAAAGGAATACTTAGAATCTATATCGCTCTTTTTAGAAAAATCCATCTCATAATGGGGATCTAATACCACCGTTGGGATATCAAGCTTCATGATCTCCTCCAAGATAACCCTCATACCAAAACTCTTTCCAGAGCCTGAACCTCCAAATATCCCTATGTGGGGATACTGATTCATGGATTTTACGTCGAATATAAAAGGAACACCGTTTTGATTTGTAATTTTCCCATTCTCTAAAGTGCATAAAAGGTCCTTAAATTCTTCATCTATGCTATCTAAAAGCTCCTCCGTGCTTTTTATAACCCCTAACACAAGTCCTCTATCCTTACATTTTACAAGAAGGTCCTTAACCTCATTGAACTTTGGGAATCTAACCTCACTTCCCGTCGTTACAGGATACATAGCCTCCTGAATTAGCCTAACCTTTGCTATGTAGACTGTATTTTCATCTATCTCGTAGCCTAAATTTTTTAAGGAAGCTAAAATGTTTCCATCCGCCATTTCTCCGTTTATATTGAGGGGGACGAACTTGTTATAGGATGTTGTTTCGACTACCTCGCCCCTTAGCATTCCTTGGAGCTTATCCTCTATGATTAGTATTTGGTTTATCTTAAAGGGTTTGTCCTTAGATACAACAAAAACCTCCTGCTGATTTGTAATTCCTGCAACCTGCATAATAATCCTCCTTATCTTTTATTTCTCTTTGGATTAAAAAACCTTTCCCTTATATCCCTATCTATATATGTCTCAACAAGTGCCTTTACCATATCGTCAGTAACCTTAACATCCTTATCAACTATATCAAGCCAAAGGGGGATTCCGCGTCCTTCCCTTGGAGTTAATGTATATAAAAGATCTAAATATTTTACTGCCACATCAAACTGTTCCTGTAAAAAGTCAAGGCCTATAACCTGAGGGTCCCTTGAGAGCCTCCCATAAAGGGTTTTTATCCCCTTTTGGTTTTTTTCCGTCTTTATATCCTCTGTAATCTCTAAAGCTTCCCCTTCATTTAACAGTCCAAACAAAACCTCCCTGTCATAGAGGACGGAACTAATCCCTAATTTTTCCCTTATCTTTTCTGCAATATCCTTTGTTTTAACCTCCTCTGCAACTCCAATAATTATTTTACCTTTTTTTATTGCCTTTTCCTTCAAATCCAGCCACTCTATTGGACAATCTATTCCATAATGCATTAAAGATCCATCCATAAGAATTATATCCGACTTAAAATTATCCACTGCATAGGAGGCAGCTTCAAGCTCTAATCTTGACATCCTTGCCCTTCTTCTTTGTTCATCCTTAAGCTGCCCATCTTCCTCTTCAAACAAAGGTGCATAAACATCTTGAAGAAAATAGCTTTCGTTTAATGTTGATTTTGCAAGAGCTTGGACTATCGATATGTAATGGGGATAAAGACCTCCAAAGTTATTTATAGAGCCGTCAACCCCTATTATTCCATTGCCTTTAGTAACTTTCTTTATGTCTTCATCCGACAATCTTTTTAGCCTTAACCTACTGCTAAATTCATTTATAATCGATTCTATTTCCCTTTTATTTACCCTTTCAAATTGTCCCTTTAACTTTTCGTTTATCTGAGAAAGTTTTACTTTAAAGCCTTCAAACATAATACCACCTCTATATAATTATACCAAAACTAAAATTTAAAGAAATGTTAAGTTATTCCTATTTTATCAAGGTAATAACTTTTAATTTTTAGTAAAATTTTGCTTTAGTCTATTGACTAATAATGGGAATGCTGTTATTATTTAATTAGAAAATGTCGAATAATGTTGATAGGAGGAGAAAAAATGAAGTCAACAGGTGTTGTAAGAAAAGTAGACGAGCTCGGTAGAATAGTTATTCCAATCGAACTTAGAAGAACATTAGAAATAGGAGAAAAGGATGCCCTTGAAATCTATGTAGATGGAGAACATATTATATTAAAGAAGTATCAACCAGCCTGCATCTTCTGTGGCGATGCAAGGGATGTTATAAACTACAAGGGCAAAAACATCTGCAAAAATTGTTTAGAAGAATTAAAAGCAAACAAATAATCCCCTTTTATTTGGCATGCAGCAGCCCCCCAAATAAGCTGCATGCCTTTTTGATTATATATGGAGAACCATTTTATAAACCTCTGATTTTGACATTCCCCTTTCCTTTGCCACCCTTTTTATAGCATCCATCTTTGAAAGGCCTTCCTCCATATACAACTTAACCTGCTCTTCTATAGATATTTCTTTTAAGTTTTCTTCTTGTCTTTTTTTAGCTTCTTCCTTTGAAAGTCCCTCCATTACAAGAACAAATTCCCCAAGGGGCTTTCTTTCTTTAAATGTTTCAATTGCTTCACTTAAAGTG
>JAOAEI010000006.1 GCA_026416875.1 Caloramator sp. | reverse complement strand
CCATAAACCATTGTATATCCAATTGCAATAAGAGCGTATAGACTACCAAGAGAAATACCATTAGCAAGATGTTGGAAAAAAGTATCAAAACCCATAAAAACACCACCTTCTAAAAATCCCCCAAAAATTGGGGGATTTTTTTATTTTTCAGGTTCAATTGTATCTAAATAAGTAAATTTGCCGTCCTTAACAACTTTTATAACTGCATTTTTAACGGCATCTCCGTTTTCATCGAGGGTTATAATACCAGCAGCTCCTTCAAAGCCCTTTGTTTGGGCAATAGCTTCTCTTATCTTTACTGGGTCTGTGGAATTAGCTCTTTTTATTGCGTCTAGAATTAAAATGTAAGCATCATATCCTAATGCAGTTACGGCTGCAGGTTCTTTGTTGTATTCTTTTCTATATTCTGTTAAGAACTTTTCTGATTCCTTTGTAATTGGTTTTTCAGAAGTGAAGAATGTTGAAAATACTGCACCTTCAACTGCACTTCCGCCTATAGTTATAAACTCAGGTGTCTCCCAAGTATCTCCGCCTATGAAAGGAGTTTTAATTCCTAATTGTCTTGCCTGTTTTATAATTAATGCAGACTCAGTAAAATTACCTGGTGCAAAAATTACATCTGGATTTTTTTCTTTTATTGTTGTTAGCTGAGCACTAAAGTCTTGGTCACCTGTATTATAATTTGCGATTGCAACGATGCAGTTTTCATCGCCTGTCAATTTTTTAAATGCATCTTGGAAGAATTTAGCAAGACCTACTGCATAATCGTTTGAAACCTCTTGAATTATAGCAGCCTTTCTGGCATTAAGCTTTTTAAAAGCATAATTAGCCATAACGGTTCCTTGGAATGGATCTATAAAACAAACTCTAAAATAAAAATCATTTCCTTTTGTAACTAAAGGATTTGTGCATGATGCACCTACAGCTGGGATTTTAGCGTTGCGGACAATATCTCCAGCTGCCATTGAAAGGGAGCTACCCCAACTTCCAATTATTGCAGTAACTTTTTCTTGTTCAACTAATCTTGCTGCTGCGTTTGCAGCTTCAACCTTATCAGATTTGTTGTCAGCAATAACAAGTTCAACCTTTTTGCCAAGAACTTCTGGATATAATTTGTTGGCGAGCTTTATACCTTCAACCTCAAGTTGTCCACCTGCAGCATTTGCACCTGTAATGGGTTCAAATACGCCAATTTTAATTACGTCATTGTTGGAGCTGGATTGTTTAGAACATCCTGAGAAAAGAGAAATAAGTAAGAAAAGACATAGAGCGGCTGAAAGAAGTTTTTTCATAAACATCCCCCTTTTTAATTATTATTAAGATGTTTGAATATCCGATTCAAACATCCAAAAAACATGTCGAAATATTAAGAAAATTAGAACAATTATAAAAAAAGAAATTTTAAAACACTTATATTAAAATTTTAATATAAAATTAAGCAAAAATGCAATAAAAGTTTATAGAAAATTAAAATTTATATTATAAAATATTTCAATAATATAACATAAATGATAAATGGTGTATATTAAATATTTGCTTTAAGTTTTTTGCGGTGACTTATATTAAATTATTATTTAAGATTGCTTTTTTATTACTTAATATTTAAGTTATAAATGTAAAAATAATTTTAATTTTGCTATAATATGAATGTAATGTTTGTGGGATTGGGGGCTAAAAGATATGAAAAAAATTAAACATCATTTTAAACATAAACTTCTTGGAAACTTAGAAGGAAATGCCTATGCCTGTATTCTTTTTGAACCAATGTGGGCTGTATTTGGAGGGATGATATTTTTTTACCAGCCCTTATATATGAAAAGCTTAGGCGTAACCGAAATTGAGATGGGTTTAATAAATTCTATAGGAGCTGCCTTAATGATTTTAACTTCTTTTGTAGCCGGGCCTATAACTGATAAGTATGGCAGAAGAAAAACTACGCTTGTTTTTGATTTAATCTCTTGGAGTTTGGTAATGTTTATTTGGGCAATTTCGCAAAACTTTTGGTTCTTTTTATTAGCAGCTTTATTAAATTCCTTACATAAAATTTCATATACTTCATGGACATGCCTTGCGATTGAGGATACTGCTGAAGATAAGAGGATTTATTTTTTTAGTCTTATTATGATTATAAATTTGGCTTCTGGTATTTTTGCACCTTTAGCGGGGGTTTTAGTTAATAGATTTGGAATAACATTGGCGATGAGAATGATATATTTTTTAGGCTTTATCAGCATGACTTTGATGTTTATTGGAAGAAATAAAATGACAAGTGAAACTAGAATTGGCATGGAATTGATTAAAAAGCATAATAATCTTTCTCTAAGTGAAAAGATTAGGGATTATAAAGAAGCTATGATTTACTTTTTTACTAATAAATTAACTTTTCTAGTATTCTTTATTATGCTATTTACATATTTACAGAATTCATTTTTATTTTATCAATCGATATATCTTAAGGATATATTAGGTATTAAAGAATCGTTAACATCGTTAGTGCCAGGACTTTCTGCTGTTATTTACTTAATTGTATATTTTTTATTTATGAAATACCTTACCCAAAAAGGTGAAGCAAATAGTTTGGTATTAGGTTTGTTTTTAAATGGACTAGGCATTTTGACATTTTTACTAGTTAGGCCACAAAATTATATTTTACTTGCCTTAAGCACTATTTTAACAGCAGCAGGTAATATTATAACAATAACATTTAGAGAAACTTTATGGAGCAATGTAATAGGAGAAGAGGAAAGGGCTAAAATCTTCGCAGCCGGTCAAGGACTTATTTCATTGTTTTCTGTCCCTGCAGGATATCTTTCTGGTTGGCTATATAAAATTAATCCAGTTTTACCTTTCTTGATGAGTTTAATCCTATACTTAGCTTCACTTGGAATATCGGTTATTGTGAAAAACATAAAAGAAAATAGGCCTAGCAAATTAAGCTAGGCTTTATGTTATGTAAAATATTCTATTGTTGAATTAGGAAAGTATTTTTTTAAATTATCGTAAAAAAATTCTTTTATTTCAGATGATTGTTCCTTTGGATATACATATTTATAATATCCATATGGTCCCCATTTTCTTAATCTATTTTCTTCGTTTAAGTCAAGTTTAGTTTTAGGAAAACGTTTTAGTATTATATCCTTTGATTTTAGAGTAAACCTATATTGGATAAGTTCAAATGTTAAGTTGCTCCTTGAAAAATCACCTAATTTATTATGCAAATTAATTAACATGTCTTCATAATCTTTTTTCCATCCGTCATAAATGAAAATTGGAGCGATTATAAAACCAGTATCATAATCCGATTGTAAAACTTTTGCTGCAGCCTCTAATCTTTCATCTAGTGGGTCAGTGTTATGTTCATAAGTTTTAATTATATGATCTGTATTGATACTAAATCTTATTTTAGTTTTTTTATTGTGGTTTATATTCAATAGTGAATCGACATTTGAAAACTTGGTAACTAGTCTTAGTTTGCCATATTCTTGCTTTGAAAAAAATTCAACGGTTTTGGATACAGAACCAGTAAGATGTTCTACGGATATAGGGTCACTGATGCTGGCAAGTTCAAATGTGGTAATATTGGGCTTGTTTTTATCAATATATCCTTGAATGTTATCAAGTATCTCATTTATGTTTACAAATACTTTAATATATGGTGAGGAAGCATGTTTTGTTTGAAGATAGCAGTATTCACAAGTTCCAGGACAGCCTGAGACTAGCGAAAATTGAAAGTCTGCCGATGGTTTACATGAGTCTAATTTTTTATTTTTATTAACACCAAGGATTATTGTTCTTTTAGAATATGAAAAAAATTCCTGCTCGGAGAGATTTTTTATATTTTTTTTAAAGCTATCTTCAATTACTGGGATATTTAAGTTTTCGGCTTTTTTGATGATTTCATAGGTTAAATTATAACTTAAAGCTTCTTTTTCAACAAATATTTGAGAAGGAATAAATTTTTTCATAATTTATCACCTGTTTTTATTTTGTAGAAAAATAAAAAAATAATGTATCAAAATATAAAAATTCAATTAAAATATTAAAGGATTTTTAAAAAAATTGTAGAATTTAATATAATTAGGAAGAAATTTAAGAACGTTCGGAGGTAAGGTATGGGCAAAAGAATGATTGATATTTGCAGTTGCCGAGAAGGAGATAAATTGGCTCTTAATGTTGTTACCGACTCAGGAACTACAGTTGTAACTGAAGGAACAATTTTAAATAAATATATTATAGATAAGATAATTAAACTAGGCATAAGAAAAATATACATATATGAGGATAATGTAGATTATAACAATGATTATGTAAGCTTTAAAAATGAATATTCAAAAAATGTTGACTCAATAAAAAGTATTTTAACAGACCTTGCTGCAGGTAAGAAGTTGGACCTAAGCTTAGTATCAGAAATTTCTAGTGAAATAAAAAAACATATAGATCAAAAAGATAATATTATTAAGTTCTTGTCTACCCTTAAAGCCTTTGACCAGTATACATTTAATCATAGCCTAAATGTTGCATTTTACAGCATGCTACTCGGTAAATGGTTAGGCTTAAAAAGCGAACAAATCGACGATTTAATTAAAGCTGCAGTTCTCCATGATATAGGAAAAGTAAAAATACCTGAAGAGATACTAAATAAAAAAGGTAAATTAAGCGAAGAAGAATTTGAGATTATGAAAAAGCATCCAGTTTATGGATATGAAATAGCCTTAGAAAATCAAAAACTTTCTTTTGATATATTAAAAGCAATCCTTCTTCACCATGAAAAGGAAAATGGTTCTGGTTACCCATTAAAGGTTAGAGGGGATAGAATTCCACTATATGCAAAGATAATAGGAATTTGCGATGTTTATGATGCTCTGACTTCAGAAAGGGTTTATAAAGGCCGTATGTCTCCCTTTGATGCTTTTAAGATTATTGAAATGGACGGATATGAATTGTTTGACGTAAAATTCATGTTAACCTTCCTACAAAATATATCTAATTATTATATAGGAACAGATGTGGTTTTAAATAATGGAGATATTGGTCAAGTGGTTTATATTAATCCTAGAAATATTTCATATCCTATTGTTAAAATAGGAGCAGACTATATTGATCTTCTAAGCAATAAAGAACTTAAGATTGTTTCTTTGTTAAATTAGAAAATATGATTGACTAAGTGTGAAGTTGTTTTTATAATCAAAATTGTGAAATTATAGGTGATGGGGTTCACCTTAATTGCCATGTGCTGATGACTCCTACTTTTGTAGGAGATTTTTTATCTTTTTGGAGGTGGATCATGATGCTTAAAGTGATTTATGTAGGTTTAGGAGGCTTTATTGGAGCATCACTGCGCTATTTAATTTCGATTGGAGCATCCAAAACTTTTAATGTTGATATTCCTATGGGAACATTGATTGTGAATATTTTAGGTGGGATATTAATAGGATTTATAATGGAATTGAGTTTATCAACAGATATAATATCATCAGATCTTAGGCTTTTTTTAACAACTGGTATTTTAGGTGGGCTTACAACATTTTCAACATTTAGCTATGAAACGATAAACCTATTAAACTCTGGAGCATATATTTGGGGAGTAATAAATATAATCTTAAACCTTTCATTAAGCTTAATTGGGGTTGTCATTGGCAAGATTTTATGTAATGCTATTATTTAGGAGGGAATATTATGAAGTTAGAAGGCAAGGGAAAACTTTTAAAAATATTCATTGGTGAATCAGATAAATGGCATGGCGAGGCTTTATATCATGTTATCCTTAAAAAGGCAAAAGAGTTTGGCCTTGCAGGTGCTACAATAATAAGAGGTATTGAAGGCTTTGGAGCAAATAGCAGGGTTCATTCTGCTTTAACGGAAGTTTTATCCCATGATTTGCCTATAGTTATTGAAATCATAGATAAAGAAGAAAAAATAAATGAATTTATAAAGGCTATCGACCCAATGATAACCGAAGGCTTAGTTGTGATTATGCACGATGTAGAAATAATTAAATATGTAAAGTCAAGTAGCAAATAAAAGAATTTTGGAGGGACAAAATTGAAGGCAGCAATAATTTACTTTTCAGGAACGGGAAACACTGAATATGTATCGAAATTGTTTAAACGATATTTTGAAAATCAGGGAGTTAGTTGTGTTTTAATTGACGTATCAAAGAAGAAAGCTCTAAATGAAGAGTATGATTTTTATATCTTTGGAGCTCCAATACATGCCGAAGTTTTTCCTAAAAACTATATCGACTGGATTCTTGAAAATTTAAAAAGCGATAACAAAAAGTGCCTTATTTTTTCGACTCAAGCTTCTAATAAAGGGTCAGGACCCGATCAGTTAGCCGAAATTCTTATAAAAAAAGGTTATAGGATTATAGTCCAGGACTTTATAAGTATGCCGAATAATTATTATGTTGTTGCCTTTGAAAAGCCAACTAAGGAGGAGATAAAAAAAGCAAAAGAAAAGGCAGAGGAAAAGGTTAAAAGTTTAGTTCAAAAATTTTTGATGGGAAAAGTCCATATAAATAAAGTAAGTAAGTTGCGTTTAAATCTTGCAAAATTAGAATATAAGTTATTCTCTAGTTTTTCAAAGGGATGGGCAAAAAGAAATCTTACAGTTGATATGAAACTTTGCGTAAAATGCTTAAAATGTGTAAAGAACTGTCCAACTAAGAATATTAAGTTTAAAGATAACAATTTTTATTTTGAAGACAGATGCATATCATGCCAAAAATGCCTACATACTTGTCCTACAAATGCATACCTATACAAGGGAAAAAGATTTGAACAGTATAAAATTTAATTGGACTACCTTCTGCATAATTAGGTAGTCCTAATTTATTTTTCCTCTATTCCGTCGCTTCCAGGAGTCATAAGATAAGCATAAAATACCCAAATAGATGATAAACCAATAATTCCATAAAATATTCTTGCAAAGGGTGATGTATAGCCACCTAATATAGGAAGTAGCGGGTCAAATCCTGATATAGCAATAAATCCCCAATTAACGCCTCCTAAAATTACAATAGCAAGGGTAACAAGATTTAATATTCTCATAAATATCATCCTTTCTATTTTTATTTTCTTATAATTAGAATAAATTATTCAAATAAATTATCTTTTTAAAGTTAAAAATATTTCAAAATTACTTAGTTAGCTTAACTTATAATTTTAAATATATTAAAATTGTAGTATAATGTAGTATGAATTATAAGCATAAAGAGGTGGACGTATGTTTGTAAAAATAGATGATTTAGATATTTATTATAAAAAAGCTGGAAGCGGTAAAAAAGTATTTCTCCTTCACGGTTGGGGTGGAAGAGCAGATAGCTTTTTGCCTGTATTTAATTATCTTTCAACTAAGTTTGAAGTTTATGCGATAGACTTTCCGGGGTTTGGCCAATCTTCTTTGCCGCCAAAAGCTTGGGGTGTTGGAGACTATACCGATATTCTTAATAAATTATTTGAAAAGCTTAATATAGAAAAGGCTTCTTTAATTGGACATTCCTTTGGAGGTAGGGTTTCAATTATGTTTTCAGCACTTTATCCTGAAAAGGTTGAAAAGGTAGTTCTTGTAGACAGTGCCGGGATAATCCCAAAAAGGACCTTTAAATATTATTTTAAAGTATATAAATTTAAACTATTAAAGAAGTTATATTTATTATTAAATGGTGGTAAAAAAGAAGCTCTTGAAAAGTTTTATAAGAAATACGGTTCAAAGGATTATAAAAACTCAGGTCCATTAAGGGAGACTTTTGTTAAAGTTGTAAATGAGGATTTAAGGGGATTTTTGCCTAAGATTAAAGCTCCAACTCTTCTTATCTGGGGCGAAAAGGATCAAGACACTCCCCTTTATATGGCTAAAATTATGGAAAAAGAAATACCAGACGCCGGATTAATTGTTTTTGAAGGGGCAGGGCATTTTGCATATCTCGATAAATTAAATGATTTTAATATAATAGTATCAAAATTCTTGGAAGGAAGTGAATGATTTGGATATGTTAATTTATGTTATAGCAATAATCTTTTTTGCCTTTGTTTCGGTTTACTACAATAGGTTTTATCTTCATATGTCCCAGCTTGTAGGTTATAAACCAAATGAATTTTTGAATTGGCTTAATAAATATGATAAGGATAATTTTAAAAGAAATTTTATATTTTTGTTTTTACTTTTTATTGCAAATCTTTTCCCTAAAAACTATAATTCTTATGTTCTGCTGTTTTTTTGGATTATTCTAGCTTCAATAAATATCTATACCCATTACAAAAGAAGAAAAAAGGCAAAAAAACCTCTAAACTTTACATATAGAGCTAAAAGATTGTTTGCCTGTGCATTATCTTTAAATTTATTATTTGTTATAATGTCCTATGTTCTATTTAAGTCCCCATTAGCCTTTATAAATGGATTGATTTTAATTCAGGTTTTTATTTCTTACCTAATGCTGATTTCATTAAAAATAATGCTGCCTATTGAAAAGAAAATTCAACAGGGCTTCATAAAAGAGGCAAGGGAAATTATTAAAAGAAGAAAGGATCTATTAGTTATCGGTATAACAGGAAGCTACGGAAAAACAAGCACTAAGTATTTTATTAAAACTATCCTTTCAGAAAAGTTTAATACCATAATGACGCCTGAAAGTTATAACACGCCAATGGGAATAACAAAGGTAGTAAGGGAACAATTAAGGGATGAACATGAAGTTTTTGTATGCGAAATGGGCGCAAGATATGTTGGAGATATAAAGGAACTTTGTGAAATAGTATATCCCAAGATAGGAGTATTAACTGCCGTTGGCCTTCAGCATCTTGAAACGATGGGATCCCAGGAAAATATTAAAAAGACAAAATATGAGCTTATAGAATCCTTGCCGGAGGATGGCGTTGCCTTTTTTAATGGAGATAATGATATTTGTTTTGAACTTTCTAAAAGGAGAAATATAGAAACCTATGTATATGGAACAAATAAAAAAGAAGGAATAAATGTATATGCAACCGACATAAAAAATACTAGGGAAGGTTTAAAGTTTACGGTTCATGGAGATATTGATGGTAGAAAAGTTCAATTTGAATGCAGAACGAAACTTTTAGGAAAGCACAATGTTAATAATATTTTAGCAGGGGTTGCAGTTGCCCTAAAGCTTGGACTTTCTGAGGAAGAAATAAAAAGGGGCATAGAAAAGATAGAGCCAGTTCCGCATAGGCTTCAAATACTTGAAACTAACAACGGAGTTACAGTAATAGATGATGCCTTTAATTCAAATCCTGAAGGTTCAGCCTTAGCCCTTGAAGCTCTTTCTGAAATGGAGGGTGGCAAAAAAATTATCGTAACTCCTGGAATGATTGAACTTGGGGAAGTTGAATATGAAGAAAATAAAAAATTTGGCCAAAGAATTGCAAAAACCTGCGATTATGCTATTTTAGTTGGAAGAAAAAGAAGCATTCCTATAGTTGATGGATTAAAAGAAGAAAACTTTCCAGAGGATAGGATTATTGTTGTAAATAGCCTTGATGAAGCAACTCATGAATTAAGCAAAATAGTGGCGATTGGAGATATCGTATTATTTGAAAATGATTTGCCTGATAATTATAATGAAAATTAAGGAGGATAGAGATGGGTAAGAAGAATGTTTTAATAATGTTTGGAGGAAGAAGCGTTGAACACGAAGTTTCTGTAATAACAGGACTTCAGGTGGCTGAAAACATTGACAAGGAAAAATATAATGTTATTCCTCTTTTTATTACAAAACAAGGTGAATGGTATACTGGGGATGATTTACTGGATATAAAAAATTATAAAAATTTAGATGAGCTTCTCAGCAAGGCAAAAAAAGTTTATATTGAGCCGATCCCTAATAATCCTTATTTAAAATTTTATCCTGAAAAGGGATTATTCAAAAAAACAAAAGAACCAATAAAAATAGATGTTGTTTTTCCAGCACTACATGGCTCCCATGGTGAAGATGGAACTATGCAAGGCCTTTTAGAGCTTTGCAACATTCCTTATGTTGGAAGCGGAGTTTTAGGTTCTGCGGTTGGAATGGACAAAATTATAATGAAGGATATTTTTAAAGCCAACGATATTCCTATAGTTAATTATACATGGTTTTTAAGAAGGGATTATATAAATGCCAGTGAAAATGTTTTGAATTATCTTGAAGGAAAATTAAAATATCCTATGTTTGTGAAACCTGCTAATTTAGGCTCAAGTATAGGCATTTCAAAGGCGAAAAATAGAGAGGAACTTATCAATGCAATAGAAATTGCAATAAACTATGATAGAAAGATTATAGTTGAAGAGGCTGTCGAAAATCCGATGGAGATAAACTGCTCCGTAATTGGCTTTGATAACGAATATATTGCATCAGTTTTGGAGGAGCCTGTATCTTGGCAGGAATTCTTAAGTTTTGAGGATAAATATTTAAGGGGAAATAAAAATACTGGTATGAAAAGTGCAGCAAGGAGGATTCCTGCACCAATTCCAGATGAAAAAGCTAAAGAGATAAAAGAGCTTGCAATAAAGGTATTTAAGACATTAGACTGCTCTGGAATTTCAAGAATTGATTTTCTTCTTGAAAGGGATACAATGAAGGTTTATGTAAACGAAATAAATACTATGCCAGGTTCTATATCCTTCTACCTTTGGGAACCAACAGGCTTAGGTTTCAAAGAACTAATAAATAAATTGATAGAATATGCATTATTAAGAAACCAAGAGCACAATAAAAACATATATGTATTTGATACTCCTTTACTTAAAAAGGCAAGTTCAGGGGTTAAAGGTGGAAAAATATAAGAGGGAACTAGTTCGTTCCCTCTAATTTTTTTGTTGTTGCAATTCCATTTTTTACAACTTTATCAACAAGATCGCTTAGATGCCCCATTGGACAAATTTGGCACCAGCTTCTAGGCTTAAATATTGTTCCAAGAGTTATACCAACTAAAAGGGAAATGGTCATAAATCTGTAAATTGAAAAGGCCATTTTATGGATGTTTCCTTTTGAATGATATAAAGATAAGCTTAAAAGAGATATCATAAGGAGAAGCAATATATTTTTTACAAATTTTCTTCTCATGACATTAGGTAGAGGATTATTTAAAGAGATATTTTTTAAGAACTTACCTAATAAAGAACCCCTTGGACAATAGTGGGAGCAGTGAATTTTTCCTCTACCTAAAAAGGCGTGAAGGGGAGGCATTATCATACATATTATTCCCAGTAATCCTATTATAGGATAGAAATAACCGATGATTACGAAGGATGCCAATATTATCCAAGACCAGTGCTGATGACTTTTTCTCTTCATCAATGTCCCTCCTCTTGTCGAATAATCTATATTAAGACTTTGTAACATAAGCAATTACTTATTATACACATACGGGGTATGTGTGTCAAATGAAAAATATTTTAGAAAATTCTTTATCTTTCCGTCAAAATAGTTTAAAATTAGTAATGTGAATCAAAAGGAGGGATAAGATGGAAGGAAAGGAGATTTTAAAAAGATTAAGCGACTTAAATACTGTTTCAGGAAGTGAATATTTGTTGCAGGATGATTTAGAAAATATTTTTATTCCCTATGTTGATGAAATAAAAAAGGGGAAAATGGGAGATTTAATAGCTATTAAACGGGGTGAAGGAGAGGATAGATTAAAAATATTAATAACTGCTCATGCTGATGAAATTGGCCTTATGGTTACTGATATTGACGAAAGAGGATTTATATCCTTTACAAACGTTGGCGGAGTAGATCCAAAGACTTTGCCTGCTCAGGAAGTTGTTATTCATGGAAGGAATAAGGTTTATGGTGTCATTGGAGCAAAACCACCACATGTTTTAACAGAAAAGGATAGAAAAAAGTCAATAAAAATGGATGAGATGGTTATAGATTGCGGAATGAGCAAAGATGAAATAAAAGAATTAGTAAAAATAGGAGATTACATTACAATAAAGCAAAATTCAATGGAGCTTTTAGGCGATTTCATTACGGGAAAGGCTCTTGACAATCGTGTCGGAATAATGGTGCTTTATGAATGTGCTAAAGAATTGAATAGGATAAGACATACAGCCGATGTTTATTTTGCAGCTACAACTCAAGAGGAGAGGGGACTTTTAGGGGTTAAAACAACTGCTTACGATGTGAACCCTGATATTGGAATAGTTGTAGATGTAACCTTTGGGGATAAATATGCAAATCCAGATATCCAGATTGAATGTGGGAAGGGAGTTGAAATAACAATAGGACCTAATATCCATCCAGAGCTTTCTGAAAAACTTATAAAAATTGCTGATGAATACAGTATACCATATACGATAGATGTTGCACCAGGAGGCACTGGAACAGAAACTTGGAACCTTCAGGTGACTAGGGAAGGTGTTCCAACTCTTTTAGTTTCTATCCCTATAAAGTATATGCACACATCAACTGAGGTTGTTAACTATAAAGATATCGTTAAAGCTGGAAGGCTATTAGCTTTGTTTATTTCTTCTTTGAAGAATTGGGGTGATGTTTATGCTTAGAAAATTGACAGAAGCCTTTGGAGTCTCAGGCTATGAAAAGGAGATAAGGGAAATTATAAAGGAAGAAGTTAAGGGCCTTGGAGAAGTTTCTATTGATAAGCTTGGAAATTTAATTGTTCATAAAAGGGGTGGTGGCAAAAGGGTTATGCTAGCTGCCCATATGGATGAAGTAGGATTTATTGTAACAGGAATTAAGGATGATGGCAGAATTAAGTTTTCACCTGTTGGTGGTATTGATCCTAGAATTTTAATATCAAAAAGGATTGTGTTTGGAAGAACAAAAGTAAAGGGAATAATAGGGTATAAACCGATTCACCTTCAAAGCGAAGGGGAGAGGTCAAATCCAGTAAATATTAAAGATCTTTTCATTGATATTGGTGCAACAAGCAAGGATGAAGTTTTAAAGCATGTTAAACTTGGTGACTATGCTACCTTTGATAGTGAATATGTAGATATGGGAAGATACATAAAGGCAAAGGCTTTAGATGATAGAGTAGGATGCGCTGTTTTAATTGATATATTGAAGGAGAATTTTAATTTAGATTTATATTGTGTATTTACGGTTCAGGAGGAAGTAGGACTTAGGGGGGCTACGGTTGCTGCATACAGCATAGAACCAGAGATTGCCCTTGCAATTGAAGGGACAACCTGTGCTGATTTTGTAAAGGATGAAAAGGATTTTGTTACAGAAACGGGAAAAGGACCAGCATTGTCGGTTATGGATTCCTCATCTATTGCTGATGAAAAACTTCTTAAGTTGATTATTAAAACAGCAGAAGAAAATGGGATTCCCTATCAGTTAAGAAGGGGAACGGTAGGAGGAAATGATGCAGGTGCTATTCATAAAGCAAAAACTGGCTGTAAAACCGCAAGCATTTCTGTTCCAACAAGGTATATCCACTCGCCGATAAGCATGATTCATAAGGATGATTATGAAAACACATTAAAGTTAACTAAGAAAGTTTTAGAAAGTTTAGAAAGGGAGGAATTATGATGGATTTATTAAGGGATTTAGTTTCAATATATGGACCATCGGGAAGGGAAGATTTGGTTGCAGAATTTATAATTGAGCATATAAAGGATTACGTTGATGAGGTTCAAAAGGATGCCTTAGGAAATGTTATAGCTTTGAAAAGGGGTAAAGGAAGAAAAAAGGTTATGCTTGCTGCCCATATGGACCAGATCGGAGTTATGGTAACCTTTATAGATGAAAATGGATTTTTAAGATTTTCAAACATAGGAGGATTAAGTCCATACTCACTTTTATATAAGAGGATTGTATTTAAAAATGGAGTTGAAGGAATTATATCAAAGGAACAAAAGGCAGATATTAAGGAGCTCACACTAAAGGAACTTTATATAGATATTGGGGCATCAACAAAGGAAGAAGCAAGCCAAAAGGTTAAAATAGGGGACTTTGGTGTATTTCAGTCGGACTTTCAAGAGCTTGGCGAGAGGGTAGTTGGAGCTGCCTTTGACGATAGATTAGGATGTTATGTTTTATTAGAAGTAGCAAAGCAGATTGAGGAAAGTGAAAATGATATTTATTTTGTATTTACGACTCAAGAGGAGGTTGGATTAAGGGGAGCAAAGGTTTCTGCTTTTAGGATTGAACCTGACCTAGCTATAGCCGTAGATGTTACAGGAACTGGAGATACACCTAATTGTAATAAAATGGCTGTAAAGTTAGGGGAAGGTGTAGCAATTAAAATAATGGATAGGGCATTTATAGTTCACCCAAAAGTTAAAGACCTTCTTGTTAAGATCGCAGAGGAAAATAAGATTAAATATCAATTTGAAATTTTAGAGATGGGAACAACAGATGCAGCAGAAATTTTTACTACAAAAACTGGAGTTCCAACAGGAGTTATTTCAATCCCAACAAGATATATTCATTCCCATTGTGAAATGGCGGATAAAAGAGATATAAAGGCTGCAATAGATATACTTAAAAATTTAGTGCCAAACAAATTAGACTAAAATTTTTGTAGCAAATTTATTAAATTTTCATATTATATATTGTAATATTCTTTTAAGGGGATTATATGCCGGGGGATATAAAAAAGGCAGCAAAGTTTTCTGTTAATATTAATTATCCTGAACCTAAAGTTGAAAAGAAATGCATAAACTATGCTAATTTGCTGCTGCTGGATTATTCAGGTGTTGTTAGCGAGCTTACGGCTTCTTTGCTTTATATATATCAACATCTTATAACTGAAGGAAATTATGAGGATTATGCTGAAACGGTAGCAGGGATAGCAGTTATTGAAATGAAACATTTAGAACTTCTTGGAGAGACAATAAAATTACTAGGCTTAAAGCCAATGTATGCTATTCCTCATATGGGGCTTTATTATCCTTGGAACTCTAGACTTATTGATTATTCAACAAATATTAACAAGATGATAGACATTGATATACAATCTGAGCTTGATGCTATAAAACAATACGAGGAGCATAAAATAATAATTAAGGATAAATACATTAGAGAGCTATTAAGTGGAATTATAGAAGATGAAAAGCTGCATATTAAATTTTTTAGAGAGCTTAAGGAAAAATATAAAAGGAGCTAATAGAAATTCTATTAGCTCTAATTTTTAGGTATAAAATTAATTAAGTTAAGTTCACACTAAAAGTATATATCGATTTATTGTATATCAACAAAAAATATTGGACAATTTGTCGTTGAATTATTGAAGGTGATGTTATAAAATTTAATATAAATTTTGCTAATGGAGGTAATATTTATGCCAAACATAACTCTAGACTATTCTAAAGTTTTAGCTTTTGTAAGCGTTGGAGAGATTAAAAATTTAGAGGGGCAAATAAAGGATGCCCATGAAAAGTTACATAATAAAACTGGAGCTGGAAGCGACTTTTTAGGTTGGGTTACTCTTCCTCAGGATTACGATAAAGAGGAATTTGAAAGGATTATAAAGGCTGCAGAAAGGATAAAGGAAAATTCTGATGCCCTTGTTGTTATAGGAATAGGTGGTTCATATTTAGGTGCTAGGGCTGCCATTGAAATGTTAAATCATACCTTCTATAATGTTCTTCCTAAAAATAAAAGAAAAACTCCTGAAATATACTTTGTTGGAAACAATATAAGCCCTGTATATATGCGTGATTTGCTTGATGTGTTAGAAGATAAGGAAATTTCTGTTAATGTAATATCAAAATCAGGGACAACTACAGAACCTGCAATTGCTTTTAGAATATTTAAAGAATATATGGAAAATAAATATGGTAAAGAAGGCGCGAGAGAAAGAATATATGCTACAACAGATAAAGCAAAGGGGGCCCTTAGAAAGCTAGCTGAAGAGGAAGGTTATGAAACCTTTGTAATTCCTGATGATGTGGGAGGAAGATATTCTGTTTTAACAGCAGTTGGGTTGCTTCCAATTGCAGTAAGCGGAGTTGATATAAGAGAAATGATGCAGGGAGCATTGGATGGAATGAGGGAATATTCAAACTTAGATATTTTTAATAATCCAGCTTATTTATATGCAGCAATAAGAAATGCTCTATATAGAAAGGGAAAGACAGTTGAAATAATGGCAAACTATGAGCCAGGACTACATTATTTTGCAGAATGGTGGAAACAGCTCTTTGGAGAAAGTGAAGGTAAGGACGGAAAGGGAATTTATCCTGCCTCAGTTGATTTTACAACAGACCTTCATTCCATGGGACAATATATTCAAGATGGTTTAAGACATATATTTGAAACAGTTTTAAACGTTGAAAAGCCAAGATACGACGTTGAGATCAAGGAAGATAAGGATAATATAGATGGACTTAATTTCTTAGCTGGCAAAACAATGGATTTTGTAAATAAAAAGGCCTTCGAAGGGACTGTTCTTGCTCACACAGATGGAAATGTTCCTAATATAATAATAAATATTCCAGAATTGACTCCATATTATTTTGGAAAGCTTGTTTATATGTTTGAAAAGGCGTGTGGAATTAGTGGATATATGTTAGGGGTAAATCCATTTGACCAACCTGGAGTTGAAGCATATAAAAAGAACATGTTTGCCCTTTTAGGAAAACCAGGTTATGAGGAAGAAAGAAAAAGGCTTGAAGAAAGATTAGGAAGATAATAACCCCAAGGGATACCTTGGGGTTATTCCTCTAATACGACTATTTCAAATTTGTCAAAGTCGATTTCTTCGATAAAGTTGTCCTGGGTGAAAACAGTTTTTTTAAGATTATTAAATTCTTCAAGATTATGTGGAAGCCAGTAGGGCTTTTGAATATCTAACTTCTGAGCTATTTCAGTTATACATTTTTTAAGCTGCTGTTCATAACTTATATTTTCGTTATTAACAGCTTCTTCATGCATTATGATTTTATTGTTTTTGATAACTTTACCCCATAGTCTTAACAAAATATCACCTTCCTGTAGATATTTATTTGAATTATAGCATCGATTAGGTATAAAATAAAGATATAAACTTTGGAAGGTGATTGATGTGATAATAAAAATTACGGATTTAGCGATGAAAAAAATTATAGAAGCTGCAAAAAATAATAATAAAGAGCCTATTATAAATATCTATATTGAAAGAGTTACATGCAATTTCATAAAATACGGTTTGGTTTTTGATGATAGTAATGAGAAAATACACAAAATTATTGGTCCTATTAAGGTAGTCATTGATGAAGAATTAAATAAATATCATAAGGAATTAGAAATAGATTATGTTTTAAAGCCCATAGAAGGATTTAGCATTAAAGGATATCCTAAATTTACTAAAAGATGTTTCAGCTGCGATGGATGCATTAGAACAACTTGACAAATTCATATAATTTGCTATTATAACAATTAAAAGTAAATATTTATACTATGAAGGGGAGGAGTAGTTGATAGCCTCAATTATAGCGAGCCGGTGGGGGTGGAAGACTGGCATTGAGTTTCAACGAAGGGCGCCCTGGAGTATGTAAAACGAGGTGGGTCATACGACCAATTAGGGTGGAACCGCGGAAGCTAAGCCTTTCGTCCCTTACGGGATGAAGGGCTTTTTATATTGCAAATTTATTTAAAGGAGGTCATAACATGGCAGTAGAAAAAACTATGGATAAAATAGTTGCGCTATGTAAGAGCAGAGGATTTATATTTCCAGGTTCAGAGATCTATGGGGGCCTTGCAAATACATGGGACTATGGTCCTTTGGGAGTTGAACTAAAAAATAATATTAAAAAAGCGTGGTGGAAAAAGTTTATTCAAGAATCCCCATATAATGTTGGTGTCGACTGTGCTATTTTAATGAATCCGCAGGTTTGGGTAGCGTCGGGACATGTTGGGGGATTTAGCGATCCATTGATGGATTGTAAAAGCTGTAAATCAAGATTTAGAGCAGATAAACTTATAGAAGATTATATGCAAAATAACGGTTTAGAACCCCATGTTAGTGGATGGAGCAATGAAAAGATGATGGAATACATAAGGGAACATGAGATCAAGTGCCCTGACTGTGGAGCATTTAACTGGACAGATATAAGACAGTTCAACCTGATGTTTAAAACATATCAGGGGGTTACTGAGGATTCGAAGGCTTTGGTTTATTTAAGACCTGAAACTGCACAGGGAATATTTGTTAATTTTAAAAATGTTTTAAGAACCACAAGAAAAAAGCTACCATTCGGTATAGGTCAAATTGGTAAATCCTTTAGAAATGAGATAACACCAGGAAATTTTATATTTAGAACAAGGGAATTTGAGCAAATGGAGCTTGAATTTTTCTGCAAGCCTGGCGAGGATTTAGAGTGGTTTGAATACTGGAAAAACTTCTGTAAAAATTGGCTTTTAAGCCTTGGAATAAAGGAAGAAAATATAAGGTTAAGGGATCACGAGAAGGAAGAACTTTCTCATTACAGCAATGCTACTACTGATATAGAATACAAATTCCCATTTGGATGGGGAGAGCTATGGGGTATTGCAGACAGAACTGATTTTGACTTAAAGCAGCACATAGAACATTCAGGTGAAGATTTGGTTTACTTTGATCCTGAAACTAATGAAAAAGTTGTTCCATATTGTATAGAACCATCAGTTGGAGCGGATAGGGTTCTGCTTGCCTTCTTGATTGATGCGTATGATGAAGAAACATTAGAAGATGGCGATGTAAGAACGGTTTTAAGATTCCATCCAGCCCTTGCTCCATTTAAAGCTGCAGTTCTTCCGCTTTCTAAGAAATTAGCTGATGGTGCAAGAAAAGTTTATGAAGATTTATCAAAGGAATTTATGGTTGATTATGATGAGACTGGCAGCATAGGAAAACGCTATAGAAGACAAGATGAAATAGGAACACCCTTCTGCATAACATACGATTTTGATTCAGTAAATGATAATATGGTTACAATAAGAGATAGAGATACAATGAAGCAGGTTAGAATTCCAATAAATGAAGTTAAGGATTACATATTAGAAAGATTAAAATTTTAAGGAGTGATCCTATGGAAGGAAGGGCACTGGTCCTTTATAAAAGAGAAAACAATATATTGACTGAAGAGCTTGGAAGTTATGAAGTTGATGCTGGATTACAATTCATTACAAAGGCATATGTAGAAGATGATGTTTGCTTCATTTATTTATCAACTGATAGGGATGTAACAGACGAACAGTATAATGAAATATTTGATTTATACGATATGGAATCTCTTAAAAATCTTGGGTTTGAGATTGAAGAAGTTGAAGAATATAATCCAACATGGCTTATAAAATTTCAATTTAAGGACGATTATGAATATATGGAGGAAAAATTAAATTTGTTAGTCTCTAATCATGAGATGCAGATTAATGAGATTTATAAAAAATTAGGGATAGAATAGTCTTTTAGAAAACTAATAGCCATATTTTTTAGACATGCTAAAGGTCTAAAAAATATGGCTATTTTGTTTAGTTAAATTGTTTTTAATTAATATACAATTTAAAACTATTTTAAATTTAGAACTATTTTCATTTGTATTGCACTCTTTGCTGTTTTATATTAAAGTTAATTTTGTTACAAAAAAATAATGAAAGGAGAATTGTATGGAGAAACTAATCAGTTTATTAGGAGTGGCAGTAATTTTAGCAATAGCCTTTTTATTGTCTGAAAACAAAAAAAGGGTAAACTGGCTCTTAGTAGCAAAAGGAATTGCCATTCAATTTATTTTTGCACTAATCGTTTTAAAATGGCCTGTTGGACAGAGAATCTTTGATGTTATAAGTAGAGGAGTAACAAAACTTTTGAATTTTACGAAGTTTGGAACTTCCTTTCTGTTTGGGAATTTAATTGATTCAGAAAAGTTTGGAGTTATATTTGCTCTTCAAATATTACCTACTATTATATTTTTCTCTGCACTTATGAGTATCCTTTACTATCTAGGAATAATGCAGGCTGTTGTTTCCTTCTTAGCTAAAATAATGCTAAGATTGCTTGGAACCTCAGGGGCTGAGTCCCTTTCAAATACAGCTAATATATTTTTAGGCCAAACAGAAGCGCCACTTTTAATAAAACCTTATGTTAATGATATGACAAAATCAGAATTATTAACCATTATGGTTGGTGGAATGGCAACTGTTGCTGGAGGTGTTATGGCTGGATATATAGCTATGGGGATTGATGCTGGCCATTTGATAGCTGCAAGTTTGATGGCAGCACCAGCAAGTTTAATGATATCAAAAATAATGATACCCGAGACTGAAGAGCCTAAAACTAAAGGCAAAGTAAACATCAAATTTGAAAAGGTAGATGCAAACGTGATTGATGCTGCTGCCCGCGGTGCTTCTGAAGGGTTACAACTTAGTCTTAATGTTGGAGCAATGCTTATAGCCTTTATAGCGCTTATATATTTAATAAATTATTTAATTGCGAAAGTGGGTTATTTAGTCGGTATTAGGGATTTCAGCCTTGAATGGATTTTAGGAAGAATTTTTGCACCAGTGACATTTATAATTGGAGTTCCACTTAAAGATGTTATCAATGCAGGTAGCCTGTTAGGACAAAAAATAGTTATTAATGAATTTTTTGCCTTTGCTAATCTATCAAATTTAATAAAGAGCGGAATTCTAGAACAAAGAACCATAACTTTATTAACTTATGCCCTTTGTGGTTTTGCAAACATAAGTTCAATTGCAATTCAAATTGGTGGTATAGGCGGGCTTGCACCAGATAGGCGTTCGGATATAGCTAAATTAGGTATTAAAGCTCTTATTGGAGGAACATTAGTAGGACTTTTAAATGCTGCAATAGCTGGATTGCTTCTTTAAGCAATCCAGTTTTAAATTTTGGTTTCTAAAGGAATTATTACTTTATATAAGTTTTCAGAGGGGATATTAAAATATTTGATTTTAGAATAGTGCTTTTCAAATAGTTGTATATTAATTTCGTTATTAAAAAATTTTTTGTCTTTATCAATGGTAATAATTTTGGAGTATAGCCATAGATTGCGTTTTACATATTTATCATTGTTCGATTTTAAAGCAGCACCAGGATTGACTATTTCGATTTTATTATTCTTAATATATACTTCGATGCATTTGTTAATACAGAAATAGTCTCTATAAATAATTGCCTTACCTAGATGTTCTTGAATAACAGATTTTAGTAATGAATTGGAAGAAATAACTTTACTAATATACTGAATTGCGTCATCAAGCATATCCAATATAGTTCCTTTTGAAATATGAAGTTTAGGAAGTTCATTGTTTATATAATTGTGAATAAGGATAATGGCATGTGGCAAGAAAAGCTCAGGATATTTTCCAAAGAGAAGCATAGCACCAAGGGATGGATGGATTTCATTATAATCTTTATCTTTAATTGCAAAACCTGAAGAAATAAGAAGATGATTGTCTACAGGCTGATTAATACCAGATAGTCTAAAAAAATCATTAACTTTGTTAAGGTCAATATCCTTCAAACTTGCTTTTATTATAGGAGTTTGTTCTATGTGGAAAATACCTGTATCAAGTAAAATAGAGGCTATTTCGTCCTTCCTCATATAGTCAGTAGTTGAACCTCTCCTTATATAGAAAGCACCAGTTTCTCTTAATTGAAAAGGTTTTTGTTCAGTGTTATAAATCGTAACAACCCCAATTGTCTTTCCAGCAATTTCTATGGTATCAACTGAAATTGGAACTGGTGGTTCAATTCGGGTTGATACAATTTGCTGAATTTTTTCTTCGCTAAAGGAGGATTTATCTATACCAATAATTTTTTTGCTTTTATCTTCTATGCCGAATATTAAATATCCTCGCCCTCCTTTGGAGTTAGCTATAGCGCATATGTCCTTTGCAAGTTCTTTTTTACCTGATTCTGTATCTATATTTAATTTTTCTTTAAAATCTAATTTTAACCCTTCTTCCTTTGAAATTAGAGATAAAAGTTTTTGAAAGTCCACATTAGTCACCCTTTATATCTTTTATATTATTATATGAGAAGATTGGTTTATATGTAGACAACATCTTGATTTACAATTTATGTTATAATATTTAAATAAGTTTTTCAATAATTTCGTAAGTATAGTTTCAAAAAATTGAATAATTGATTTAGATATAATATAATCTTATTGTAGTATATTTCCTTAAATTTTGACGAAAAGGGTGAGAAGATGATAAGCATTTTTCGAAAAAGCAGAAAAGATGAAATATCGGTTACATTAGATGAAAAAGTAGAGAAGGAATTTTTTGATGAAGATATTAAACGCGGTCTTAAAAATGAAGAAAAAATAGTTGAAAGAATGATAAATAGAATCGAAGAGATGGAATTTGCAACTCAAAATCTTATAGATACAATTAATGGTATATATGGCAATGTTGAGCATAATCTTGAGGCATTAAATAATGTTTTAGATGAAATAAATAGTTATTCTGCAGTTGCGCAGCAGGTTTTTGCTAATACTTCACAATCTAAGGAAACAGCCTTCGAAACATTAGATGTAGCAAAGGAAGGCTCATTAGCAGTTGATAAGTCAATTAATGCGATAAGAGGGATAGAAAACTCAGTAGAAGAGATAGTAAGTATAGTTAATGTATTGAGTGAGAAAGCGGTAAAGATAAATGAAATGCTTGATATCATCAAAGAAATTGCAGATCAAACTAATTTATTATCTTTAAATGCATCAATAGAGGCGGCAAGAGCTGGAGAGGTAGGTAGAGGATTTGCTGTAGTAGCTGCTGAAGTTAAAAAGTTGGCACAAAGAAGTAGTGAATCTGCAGAAAAGATATCCCAAACTATAAGAGAAATAAATGAAACTATAAACAGAACTAAAGATGCAATGACAAGAAGCAAAGAAATGGTAAACCTTGGAGTTAGTATTGCTGATGATACTAAATCAGTCTTTGACAAAATAATTGAAGCTGTAAAAACTACAGTCACAGCTGCTGATGAAATAAATCAAGGTATATCAAAACAGGTTGAAAGCTTTGAAAAGGTTATTGAGGCAACAAACATATTAAATGAAAACTCCCAAAATCTTATGAAAAAAACAGAATATGCACTTTTAAACGCAGGTTATACAAAAAATTCAATAGATGCACTTTATGAAACATCAAAGGATTTGAAATTGATTAGTAATGCATTGGTTAAAAAAATCAATTCCAGTGATTCTGAATATGCTGTTTTAAAAACTAATTTAAATGCTAAACCAGATAATTTAGATCCTGCTATGTCATTTGATTCTGCAACGGCAAGGATTCTTTCAAATGTTCATGCAGGATTATTAATCCAGGGAAACTCGACTGAAGTATTTCCTGGCATAGCAAAGAGCTGGAGTGTTGAGGAAGACAATAAAACATGGGTGTTTAACTTGAGAAAAGGTGCTAAATTTCATAACGGAAGGGAAATTACTGCTGATGATGTGAAGAAATCATTTGAAAGACTTTTAAGTCCGGAGTTAGATTCGCCAAATGCTTGGTTTTTATCTTTAATTGAAGGCAGTGACGAATATCAAAAGGGAACATCAAGAGAAGTTAAGGGGATAAAGGTTTTGGATAAATATAGATTGTCTATAAAGCTCAAGTCTCCTTATACTGGCTTTTTACTTAATCTTGCTCAAACTGCATGTGCTGTTCTTGCCGTAGAAGAGCTTAATAAGGGAAAAATAGTTGGTTGTGGTCCATATTATATTGAAAATATTGATGAGGAAAAATGTATATTAAGGGCATTTAAAGATTATTTTGGAGGAGCACCATATATAGATGTAGTTGAATATTCCTTTGGCGATGATGATGTAGCTGGCGGTTTTATAACTAAAAAATTTGATTGGATCTATTTTGAGGATAAAGCTACTTTGGAAAAATTAAAAGAATATGGTGTATCAAACATTATTATGCAAAATATGCTTTCAACAACTTATGCAGGTTTTAACTTGCGATCAAAATCTACTCTTATTAATGACAAAGAAGTTAGAAAAGCAATTAATTATGCAATAGATAAAAAACGTATAATACAAACGTTAATGAAGGGCATGGCGGAAGAATCAAAAGGACCAATTCCACCGGGCATGATAGATAATTCTTACTTGGCTGGTTATAGCTACAATCCATCTAAAGCAAGAGAACTATTAGCAGGTAAGAACATAAAGGGAGAAACTTTGATAATCCAGACAAGAATAGGAACAGGAAATAGCACTTATGAATTGATTGCAGAGATGATAAAGGAAGATCTTGAAAAGGTTGGACTAAAGTGTGAAGTAAGTAAAGTATCAAGGGAAGAATATTTAAAACCTCAAACAATATCCAAGTGCCATATTTTCATAAGTGGTTGGATTGCGGATACGGGAGACCCTGATAATTATTTAGAACCTTTATTTAATATAGATAATGTAACTAATTTCTCAGGATACGATAATAAAGAAGTTGTAAAATTAATGAAGGAAGCAAGAGAAATGATAAATCCTCAAAAACGTTTAGAAATTTATAAGGAAATTCAAAAAATAATAGTTGACGATGCACCATGGATATTCTTATATCATCCACAATCTGGTGTTGCGTATCAAAGGGATATAATAGGGTTAAAGCTATCAACCTTGGGAAAAATAAAATTGGATGAAATTATAAAAAGAGATTAAACTTCTTTCCTTAAATTGTAAAATATGATATAATATATACAGAATAACATACCCAGAAAGGGGAATTACTGGTGAATAGTATAGAAAATATTTTAGTATGTGTTACACAGCAAAAAACCTGTGAAAGACTAATTAAAAGAGGAGCTGAGTTAAAAGGCAATAATGAGACATCAGAACTTTATGTTGTCCATGTAGCTAAAGAAGGCGATAATTTTTTAAACAATCCTTTTCAAGACGATGCACTTGAATATTTATTTGAAATATCTAAGGAATATGGGGCATCCATGACTGTATTAAGATCAAATTTAATCGCTAAAACTATTGCGGAATTTGCAAGGACAAATAATGTTTCTGATATCGTATTAGGATCTTCGCCTTCGGATTATAGGAATAATAGTATTATTATGGAACTTAAAGGTTTAATTCCTGAAGTTAACTTTCATATCGTAAATGGTGATTGACCTTAGCAATTTTTGCTAAGGTCTTAAATTTTTAATAAAAATTACGTATAAAAGTAAAATTTAAACAAATAATAGACTTGAAGGTTGAATTTACGAAAAAATAAAAATTGAAAAAATATTCTGAATATAGTATGATTATTTTAACAATTAAAATAAAGAGGTGATAAAAATGGTTCAAGTTATCACCGGCGAAAAGGGTGCCGGCAAGACAAAGAAACTCATTTCATTGGCAAATGAAATGGTTTCAAATTCAAAGGGCCATATTGTTTATATCAGCAACAATTCAGAACATATGTTTGATTTAAACTCACGTATAAGACTAGTTGATTCTTCTCAATTTCCCATTTCTTCCATCGACTCCTTTATTGGTTTTGTCTTTGGTATAATTTCTGAGGATTACGATATCGATACGATTTTCATCGACAATTTAAACAACATATTTAAGGATGATGCTGAACAAATTGAACATTTTATTAAAACTATCAAATTTGCTGAGGAAAAATACGGCATTAACTTTATTCTAGGTATACGTGCTCCTAAGGATAAAGAATTTAATGTTGAAGTTGAATATTTGGCCGTTTAACATAGATGGGGGGAATTCCCCCCTTTATAATTTTTTGCTATAATTAATTGACGTTATTTGCATAAATGATACATATAGGGAGTGATAATAATGAATAAACAAATGTGTGAAAAAATAAAATTTATGCTATCTTCCATAATTATAAGAGCGGAGGAAAATTTAGATTTTATAAAAGGAATAGATTTTGCATTTAAATCCGGAGGAAAAGAATATAAGGGAGTTTACGATGTTGATAAAAATATCCTTTATTACAATGGTCAAAATATAAACCTTGAGTTAAGTGAGTTAAAAAATTTTATATCGGAGGAATCAATAAAATATGACTCATTAGAATTAAAATTGTTAGAAAGAGGAAAAACAACTATTTTAACTGCAGATAATAAAAATGTTAAAATTAAAAACATAGATGAAGAGGCATTGGAGGAAAATGATGATCATGAAAGGGCAGGAATAAATTTAAAAAGAAATTATTACATAAAAATAGGAGAAGCAGATAATTTATTAAAGGCAATAGGAATTTTAACTAAGGATGGAAAGTTAAAGAACGACATGATAAGGAAATACAATCAAATTGACCATTTTGTGGAGTTAATAGATTCTTATATAGATGAATTTGAGGATTACGATACAATAAATGTTCTAGATTGTGCCTGTGGAAAATCATATTTAACTTTTGTTTTAAATTACTATATTAAGGAAAAAAAGAAAAAGAACTGCTTCTTTATTGGTATTGATACCTCTGAGGTTGTTATTGAAAATTCTAAGAAGATTGCTAAGGAATTAGGATATAAAAATATGATGTTTATAAAGGACAACATAAAAAACTATACTCCAGATAGAAGAATAGATATAGTAATAAGCCTTCATGCTTGTGATATTGCAACTGATATGGCACTTGGAGCTGCTATTAATTTTAATGCAAAGGCAATTTTTGCTGTTCCATGCTGTCATAGGGAATTGCTTGAACAGATAAAATTTGATGATTTAGGGGAGATTTTTAAACACGGAATTCTAAAGGCAAGATTTTCTGACTTATTAACTGATGGAGTGAGAGGATTACTTTTAGAGGCTGCCGGATATAAGGTGTCGATTATAGAATACATTTCACCCCTTGAAACTCCTAAGAACCTTTTAATAAGAGCTTTAAAGGTTAAAGATAAGGATGAATATGCATGGAAAAAATATGAGGATTTAAAGAAGATGTTTTCAATTAATCCGTATTTAGAAAAGTATATAAGAGTTTAAAAGCACGCCTTGTGCGTGCTTTTTATCTACAATAATTATTTATTATGGACTCAAAATCGTGGATTATATGTTCAACATATTCTTCGAACTCTTCAGGTGTGCAGCTGCCATATTCATCAAATACTCCTATTACCTTCATTCCTGCCTTTTTTGCTCCTGTTGCACCTGAGATTGTATCCTCAAAAACTAAACATTCCTGTGGCTCTACATTTAAACGTTTTGCAACCTCAAGAAAAACGTGGGGCTCAGTTTTTGAATTTGAAACTTCTTCGGTTGTAACGATTACTTCAAAATAATGTAGGATATTGTTTCGCTTCAAAACCGCTTCGACAAGTTCATGGGAGTTGCTTGTTGCAATACCTATCTTTATATTGTTTGTTTTAAGATATTCTAAAAATTCCTTGACGCCTTTTTTTACTTCGATTACTGATGAATAATAATCAGACACCATTTTATGCCATTCAACCATAATTTCTTCTATCGAATCTTTTATATCGAATTTTTCTTTAAAGTATATAGCGGTATCAATAAAACTTAAACCCTCAATGTGTTTTTGTAGATCAGGTGGTGGAGTAATACCATGTTTTTTAAGATATTCAATATCTACCTGCTTCCATACCCATAAGGAATCTATTAAAGTTCCGTCAAGATCAAATATTACTGCCTTTACATTATCTAGCATAAAAACACCTCATTTTGTAAAAATTATATTTAAATTATATATAATTTTTAAAGATATATCAAATTAGTTGTTTTAAATTACATTACCATAGTAAGGTATATTGACAATGACGAAAGATTATTCTATTATTATAATAAGATTAATATACAATGAAAAATTAATTTTTTAACAAGGAGAGGGTTATATGAGCAAGAGAGTTATAATAGTCGGAGGAGTAGCAGGCGGTGCTAGTGCAGCTGCAAGACTTAGAAGATTAGATGAAAACATTGAAATAATCATGTTTGAAAGAGGAGACTATATATCATTTGCCAACTGTGGATTGCCATATTATATTGGAGGTACTATAAAAGAAAGACAAAACCTGCTTGTTCAAACTGAAGAAGGAATGGAAAAAAGATTTAACATTGATATCAGAGTAAGAAGTGAAGTAACAAAGATATATAGGGATACCAAGGAAGTAGAAGTGGTATCTGAAGGAAAAACATATAAAGAAAAATATGACTACTTAATTCTTTCCCCTGGTGCTGCTCCTTTTGTGCCACCAATCCTAGGTGTTGAAAAGAGCAATATATTTACATTAAGAAATATGGCTGATGTTGATAGGATTAAATCCTATATAAACGAAAAATCACCGAAGAAGGCTGTTGTGATAGGTGGAGGTTTTATCGGTGTTGAGATGGCAGAAAATCTTAAGGATGCAGGTTTAGAGGTTACTCTTGTGGAAGCTATGGATCAGATATTAGGGCCTTTTGATATTGAAATGGCAAGGATCCTTGAAAAGGAAATGAATGATCATGGAGTTGAAGTTATAACTTCTGATGGAGTAGAAAAATTTGAGGGTGAAGGAAGAATAAAAGTTTCATTAAAAAGTGGAAAAATCCTTGAGGCTGATATGGTAATACTTGCAATAGGTGTAAGGCCAGAAACTAAGCTTGCTAAGGAAGCTGGGCTTGAGATAGGAGAAAGAGGCGGTATTAAGGTCGATGAATATTTAAGAACAAGCGATCCAAATATTTATGCTGTTGGGGATGCAATAGAGGTTAAGGACTTAGTAACTGGAGCTTGGACGTTAGTTCCACTAGCGGGTCCAGCAAATAAGCAAGGAAGAATAGCAGCAGATAATATATGTGGAAGGAATGTAAAGTATACAGCAACGCAAGGAACATCAATTTTAAAGGTCTTTGATATGACAGCTGCTTCAACTGGAGCAAACGAAAAAACTTTAAAAAGGATGGGAATCCCTTACTTAAAATCCTATACTCATTCAGGATCCCATGCAGGTTACTATCCAGGTGCCTTTACCATGACAATAAAACTTTTATTCTCACCTGAAGATGGAAAAGTATTAGGCGCTCAAGTTGTTGGACGTGATGGTGTAGATAAGAGAATAGATGTAATAGCTACAGCAATAAGACATGGTTTAACCGTTTATGATTTAGAAGAACTTGAATTAGCTTATGCACCACCATATTCTTCTGCAAAGGATCCTGTGAACATGGCAGGATTTACTGCAGCAAATATACTTAAGGGAGATATGAAAATCATTCATTGGGAGGAAATAGATAAATTAGATAGAAATGAATATTTTATTGTAGATGTTAGAACAGATCTTGAATATGAAACAGGACACATAGAAGGAGCAGTAAACATTCCAGTTGATGAGCTAAGAGGAAGATTAAATGAAATCCCAAGAAATAAGAAAATAGTTGTATATTGCAAAGTTGGATTAAGAGGATATATAGCATATAGAATACTATTACAAAATGGATACGATGTTTATAATTTAAGTGGAGGATATGATATTTACCAAGCTGCAAGGAAAAAATATGGTGAAGGTATAAAGTTAAACGATGAGATGACAAAAATAGAGGAAGATGTAAAAAAAACTGACTTAAAGGAAAATGTTATCAAGGTTGATGCTTGTGGTCTTCAATGCCCTGGCCCAATCATGAAGGTTAAAAGTGAAATTGAAAAGATAAAAGAAGGAGAAATCCTTGAAGTTCATGTTACTGATCCTGCCTTTTCAAACGATATCAAGGCATGGTGCGAAAGGACAGGGAATACTTTAATTAAGGTTGATAGAACCCACGGTTCTTATGTTGCGTTTATTAGAAAAGGAAAAGCACATGTTGTAAATAGTTCGTCAAATGAATCAAAAAATGGAAAGAGCATTATAGTTTTTAGTGGAGACTTAGATAAGGCTATAGCTTCATTTATTATTGCAAATGGTGCAGCAGCTATGGGAAGACCTGTAACGATGTTCTTTACCTTCTGGGGATTAAATATATTAAGAAAGGATGTAGCTCCTAAAGTGGATAAAAGCTTCATCGAAAGAATGTTTGCCAAGATGATGCCTCAGGGAAGCAAGAAGCTTGGCTTATCTAAAATGAATATGGGAGGAATTGGAGCTAAATTAATCAGAGGAATAATGCAAAAGAAAAATATTGCATCCTTAGAGGAACTAATAGAACAGGCAAAGAAAAATGGTGTAAAACTTGTTGCTTGCTCAATGTCTATGGATGTTATGGGAATAAAAAGGGAAGAATTGATCGATGGAATCGAAATAGGTGGAGTAGCTTCCTTTTTAGCTGAAGCGGAAAAATCAGATACTAATTTATTTATATAAATTTAAAAGGGGCAGATAAATGCCCCTTTTTAAAATAATAATTTTTCCAAAAGGGATAAAAGTATATCGATTAAAAATAATATTATGACCATCCATTCAAGTTTTGCCCCTCTTTTAGACTGAGTTAAACTTGAAAATATTTCTGTTATATCTAAAAGCAATTCCGTTTTATGTTTAATTTTTTCATATCTATCGTTAAGTTCGAAAAGGTCAGAAAGTTCTATGAAAAATTTTTCGGCATCTTCATTTTCCCATACGATTTGAGGTTTATCTAGTAGCATAATGTATGATATAGTATTGTATTTAAATCTTAAAATTTTACTTGACATTTTTGCTAAATTTTCATCACTTATATTCAATTTGCCCTTTTCTAAAAAGTTTACAATGTCTTCAATCTTATCAAGGAGGATATCAATGTCCTCTTCTATCTTTTCTAAAGCAACGGATTTGGCTAAAATAGTTGCTATTATGTTAAAATGATAGTCTTGAATTCTGCTAATAATTATTGAGTTATAGGTAACTTCAAATTTTGCATTTGGATTTACGATTAATTTAAAGTCCTCTTTTATCATTGAAGGTGGATTATTTCTTAGATTTTTATCTATTTTTTTTAGATAATTAATAACATCCTGTGTTTCGTGAAATGCCATATTGACACAAACAATACTGCCAAAAGAGAATATAAAGACAAGCTTGTCATCGGGTTTTGCTAGTATTCCTTTAAGGTTTCTTTCCCTTAAAATTAAAGGTTCTTCCCATTTGAATTTTTTATTTATACCAAAGTGGCCAGCGATTTCATTGAGATTTATTTCATTGCTGATGGTATAAGATATAAAATCATAACTTGCCATTTTTTTCACTCCTTTGAATATCTCATATTTATTTTTCCTAGAATGGAAAAATAAATTCTTTCGTCGATTAATAATGATACCCGTGCCATAGAAAAATATAGAATTCTGTGTTATGATTTTATTGTAGGCATGAAAGGAGGAATATTATGGATTTAACTAAGGCACTGAGCTTTGAAGAATACTTAAACGATTTGACGGAGGAACAAAAGGAAATATATCTTAAATTTTATAATAATACTTTTATTGATGAAAAAAATATTGCTTCAATTAAAAATATAAAAGAAACCTTAAATTTGATTGTTTTTTCTGAAGGTTATTGCCCTGATTGTTTAGTTACTTTACCTGTTATAAAAAGAATAATGGAAATAAATGAAAAAATCAATGTCTATATATTTAAAAGATATGGTAATGAAAATATGCTTTTGGATATGGTGGGAGAAGCAAGGATTCCTACGATTTTATTATTTGATAAAGATTTACAACCAAGAGACTTTTACATAGAATTTCCGAAGGAATTTAAGGAAAAACTTGTAGATTTAAAAGAAGATGAAAAGAAACTGTATATATCGCAATTCCGGCAGGGGAAATATATTAAGTTAATTGAAAAAGAAATAATAAAGATTTTAAAAGATTTGGCCAGCTAAAGCTGGCCTTGATTTTTTATAAGTTCCTTTTGATCTCTTGCCATATCTTTAATGCGCGGTTTTACATTTTTTGAAACAATGACCTTCCCAAACCACAATAAAGCTTCATCATTTTTGCCTAGTCTTCTTGCAATTTCTCCTATTAAATACATTAAAGTATGCTGATCCATATTGCAAATTGGGAAACTTTCCTTTTCAAAGGCTTCTTTAAAACCAATAAAAGCAAATTCAAGAAATCTTAATTCATTCTCTGAATCCTTTTTTAGTCTATACATCCAAGCTAATTTAAGGCAATTATAAGCCTTTTCGCTGCTTTTTGTGTTCTTTACGGCACAATTTAGCAAAGAATATTTAAACCTTTCTATAGCAATATCAACATCATAAATATTAGGATAAGCTTTAGGTTTAAATTTTGGGGTAATATTTTTTAAAATAAGTTCTGCCTGATAGGTTCTAATTTTATCAAAATAACTTATCATTGCACCATAGCCGCAATAGGGGCAAATTATTACATCGTAGAATAGAGGATTAATATTTTCATAAATAGGCATTAAATCTGTATCTTTACCTATTAATCTTGTTTTTCCAATTTTTACTGCCCGCGATTTAAATGAACGATTACATACGGGACATGAATAGGTTTTATCATAAAGAAAATTTTCTTCATTTATTTCTTCTGTTTTTTTTATTTGGCTTTCCTCTTTATTTTCATCATCGTAGAGTTTTATTTCATTAAGGTTATTAAAACCAAATTCCTCAAGACCAGAAAATATTTCATTCATAATATCATCCTTTCGTAATCTTTTTTTCGAGGTTATAAACAAATGCGATTATTTCAGCGACAGCCTCGTATAATTCAGCAGGAATAGGCTTATTTAAAGGTAGTTTTATTAATGCATCGGCTAATTCTTGATCTTCAACTACAGGAACATTTGATTTTTTAGCTAACTCAAGGATTTTTTCAGCTATAAAACCAGAACCCTGGGCTACAATTTCAGGTGCTTTGTAAGTTTTTTCGTATTTTAGTGCTATTGCTTTTTTCCTCATACCTTCACATCCAATTCAACTATATTATCTATGAAAAAATTGTTTAAATCAACTATTGATATATTATTGCTTTTTTCATTAATTTTAACAAGGACATTTTTGAATTCTTTAATTTTGAGCTTATTTACTAAATCACCAATATTAATTAAAAAAAGATCTTTAAATTCTTTATTAACCAAAAACTTTAATGATAGATTCTTTAGATTATTAATTATAAATATATCGATATCTCCAAATTTCTCAGAAGAAATTCTCAAATATAACTTTGAGTTATTATTATCTAAGCCCTTTTTGAATTTTTCTTTTTTTAGAATTAGTGAATTTTTTAATACACTTTCATTATCATAATAATTAAAGTAGTAAATTTCATAATTTACACAGATTTTTTCAAGTAGTTCTTTTAGAGCAACTAAACTTTTTAATTGATCTAAATGTTTATTTGAACTTTCAAATTTAATTTTACTTATAAAAGAGCTAAAATCAAAGTTTTTGTTTTTAAATTTTTCTTCGGATGAATCAATTATCTCATTAATATCAATATCGTTGATATAAATTAGAAGATTAAATATGTTATCGATACTAAGATCCAAATCGTTTTCAATCAGAAAACATAGATGATTTATGTTTATTTCCTTTAATTTATTCAAAATGTCACCAATATTCTTGTATGTTTCCTCTGCATGTGTTATATTTTCTGTGGTAAACTTTTTTATAAGGGAAATAATTTTGTTATTATCTAATTTTTTTAGAGATTTAAAAAAATTGATATAATGATAAACTAATGAAATATAAAAATCATTTGCAGGAATGTTAAACTTAACTAGAGTTTCAATGATTTCTTTGCCTATTTCTTTAGGAATGTTAAGTCTGTTTAGTATATCAACATAATCGTTTTTATTTATTTCAGAAGTATCGAAGGCTTTCAATAAGAGAATATTATCATCAATATTTTCAACATAAAATTTTATAAACTTATTAGATTCTATATGTGGAAAGCTTTGAATTATGGCCTGCAAAATTTGACCGTTAGGAAGTTGTATATATCCTCTTCCTTTATCATTGCTTAGTATTTTTGCATATAAAGTTTTCCCAATTTGGATATTGTATTCTGGAGAATTATATTGAAGGTTATTAACATTGTTTATTTTCATATTTAATCACCATTATAATTTATCGGAAAAATAATAAAAAAATAAAGATGGGATGTGGAGATATGGCATTATTTGCATTGTCGGACTTACATTTATCTTTTTCATCAAATAAGCCAATGGATGTTTTTGGTAAGGTATGGGAGAATCATCATTTAAAGATTTTAAACAATTGGAATACTAAGGTAAAAGAAGATGATCTTGTTCTTATTCCTGGAGATATATCATGGGCTATGAAATTCGAGGAGGCTTTACTTGATTTAGAGTTTATTCATAATTTAAAGGGTAAAAAGGTTTTATTAAAGGGAAATCATGACTATTGGTGGAGTTCCATTTCTAAGCTTAATTCTTTATATGGGGATATGTTTTTTCTTCAAAATAATTTTTATCCTTATGAGGATTATGCTATATGCGGAACAAGAGGCTGGATAAATATTGATGATGATAATAATGAAAAAAATCAAAAGGTTTACAATAGAGAACTTATTAGACTTAAACTGTCATTAGAAAGTGCAAGAGGTTATGATAAAAAAATAGTTATAATGCATTACCCGCCGATAACTAAAATAAGCATTGCCCAGGAATTTATTGATATTTTGAAAGAATATAAAGTTGAAAAAGTTATTTATGGGCACGTCCATTATGATGCTCGTCATATTTGTGTAAATGGAAATATTGATGGAATAGAATATGTTTGTGCATCTGCAGATATTATTAATTTTGATCCAATTAGGATATTTTAATAGGATGTGGACAAAATAATAATAGGAGGGATCAGCGATGAAAGAATTAAATTTAAGGATTCCTTCTATGCATGATGAGATGTCTGCTAAGAAGGTTGCGAGTATAATTGAAGGTATAAGAGGTGTTGAGGACGTAGATGTTGATTTTCAAAATGGAACAGTTGAAGTTTTTTATGATGAAAATCAAGTTATTGATGAAAAAATAAAGTATGTAATTACTAAAAATGGTTTTGAAATAAAGTAACTAAATATCCCCAATTGGGGGGATATTTTTTTGCTGTTAAAACTGATATAATTTAGATATAAATTAGATTGGGAGGACAAATATGGATGTTAGCAGAATTTTTAATCAGGTTTTAGTGTTATTTTTTATAATGATTGTAGGATATATAGCAAGGAAAAAAGGTATTATTGAGAAAAGCCTAAATAAAGGAATTACAGAACTTATATTGAATATTACGCTTCCTTTTATGATAGTATCTTCCTTTAATTATGAGTTTTCAAAGGAAATGCTGTTAAATGCAGCTAAGCTATATGTTATATCATTTGTTTTACATTTATCCTTAGCTTTGATAAGCAAATATATTTTTTATAAATACGATGAAAATGAAAAGAGCGTTTTAAGGTTTGCCTTAATTTTTTCAAATTGTGGATTTATGGGATATCCTGTTGTTGAAAGCGTATTTGGAAAGATAGGTATATTTTATACTGCAATATTCAATATTAATTTTAATATATTTATCTGGACTATAGGGGTTATGCTTTTTAATTCAAAAGGGGAGAAACAAAGTATTAAAAAGGCTTTCCTCAATCCTGGCTTGATTTCTGTAATTATAGGGCTTATTTTATTCATATTCTCCATTAAACTGCCACTTGCCCTTCAAAAAACATTAGAGATGGTAGGTTCAACGACTACTCCTTTATCGATGATAATAATAGGCTCTATGCTAGCAGAGGTTGAATTTAAAAAGTTATTCAATGATAAAAAGCTCTATTATGTTACTTTTTTAAGATTAATAGCTATTCCATTAATCACACTAGCTATTTTAAAATTTTTAAATTACTCAAGTATTTTGTTAGGAATTCCTGTATTAATAATGGCCATGCCTGCAGCAGCTAATACTGCTTTGTTTGCAGAAAAATATCAGGCTGATACTAATTTAGCATCTAGATGCGTTTTTTTAACCACAATTTTATCTACTTTGACCATTCCATTAGTAATGTTACTTTTAAATTAATCCCTTTTCCTTTTTAATTTCATTAAGAGTTTTTGAAGTAACATTTGATGAATCTATTTTAAGTAATTTTACTGTTTCTAAGATGTAGCTTTCGTCTTCTGATTCAATTTCGATATACGGAAAAGGGAATTCTTCTTTATTCCATGAGTCAAAATCTATAATACAGTTATTAAATAAAAAGCTTTCACGGTGTTTAGTTGCTTTTTTCGATAGATTAATACCTATGCTTTTTAAAAAATTTATTCCGGCCTCTACTGAATCAATTAAAACATCGTTTTCAATGGTTTGCCTTGAAAAATTCTTTGAAATGATTAATTTTGAAGTTAAAATTATTTTTTCTGTATTATCCAATAAATTTTTAGTTTTTCTTATTCTTATATATCCGTCATCCTTGATTGGTAGATCAAAGAAATAATTTTCCTGAAATTCTTCAGTTATTTTTTTTGCACCAAGTTTTATTAACTGCTCTTTAATTTTATTTACATCGATATCAATAATTTTTACTTCTATTTCCTTCATATTTTCTCTCCTTTTTATTTTGAATTTATTTTGATTATATTGTAAAATATTGCATAAGACAACTAAAAGGGGGATTTTTATGGACAAATTTTATGAACAATTAATAACAACATCAAAAAGTGTTGGTTATAAATTTTTGAATTTCTTAATGTATTGTTCCTTTGTTTTTGCAGCTATCTATTTCCTTTTTGCTGCCTTTATATTTAGCATGCTTTATTTTGTTGCAGCAGTAATATTACTAATATTAGGATTTACATTTAGAATATTTCGAAACAGGCAATATAAAGAATACGAATATATTTTTACTAATGGTAACCTACAAATAGACATAATATATAATAAATCAAAACGCAGAACGTTAATAGACGAAGATATAAAAAATTTTGATGCCTTTGGCAAAGTTGATGAAATAAAAGTTTCGGATGATTATAAAAAGATATTTTGCATTCCATACGACTGTAAATCAGACATATACGTTTTTCTAGCTAGTGGAAAGAGGGCTATTTATATTGCCCCTGATGAAGAAATGTTAAGATTGATTAACATGTATAATATAAGGAGAAGGTGGTAAAATGAAAGGGTTGAGGGGTAAAATATTAATTATATTTTTAGTTATTGTTTTATTATTTAATTTTTCATCCTGCACGAAACAAAGTGTCGATAGAACTAAGCAGGATGGTATGGTTTTTTATGAAGTTTTCGTTAGAGCATTTTATGATAGTGATGGAGACGGAATAGGTGATTTAAAGGGACTTACACAAAAATTACCATACATTAAGTCACTTGGAGTTAATGGTATTTGGCTTATGCCTATTTTTAAATCACCAAGTTATCATGGATATGATGTTACTGATTACTATAATATAAATCCTGAATATGGGACTAATGAGGATTTTATCAATTTTTTAAACGAAGCTCATAAACTTGGTATTAAAGTTATTATTGATTTGGTAGTTAATCATACCAGCAGCAAACATCCGTGGTTTTTAGAAGCAGACACTTCTCCAAAGAGTAAATTCAGGGATTATTACATATGGGCTACTCCCGATACAAAATTAAACGAACCTTCAGCTCTTGGCACAAAGCAGTGGTATAATAAGGGTAGCGGATTTTATAATGCTATATTTTGGTCAGAAATGCCAGATTTAAACTTTGATAATAAAAAAGTGAGAAAGGAAATTAAAAAAGTAGCTAAATATTGGCTTGAAAAGGGTGTGGATGGTTTTAGATTAGATGCAGCAATGCATATTTATCCACCTAACAGGATTCAGGATACATTAAACTGGTGGAAGGAGTTTGGTGATTATTGTAGGAGTATAAAAAAGGATGTATATTTAGTAGGGGAAGTTTGGAGTAGTGAAAGAGCAATTGCACCATATCTTAAATATTTAGATTCATGTTTTAATTTTAAACTTGCTGAAGGAATAATTGATGCTGTTATGAAAGGGGATTCATCAAAATTACAATATAATTTGCCTTATATATACGATGAATATAAAAACTCTTATAAGGATTATGTTGATGCACCATTTTTAACTAACCATGATATGGATAGGGTAATGAGTAAAATAGACGATATAAATAAAATGAAACTTGCAGCAAGTATATTATTAACAATGCCTGGCAATCCTTTTATCTATTACGGGGAAGAGATAGGTATGAAGGGGGAAAAACCGGACGAATATATAAGGGAACCTTTTAAATGGGGAAAAGAGTTTATAACTGGTCAAACTAGATGGATAGATTCAGAATATAACATTGGTGATTATGCGCCATCGGTGGAAGAGCAGGATAAGGATCCTAATTCGTTGCTTAATTTTTATAGAGATATGATTAAATTTAGATTAGGGAACAATATTCTATCAAAGGGAGATATAACTATAATAGAAACGAAACCTGAAATATTGGGATATTTTAGAACATTAAATGATGATAAGCTGTTAGTTATCCATAATTTAACTGATAATTTATTAGATGCTGAGTTGCAACTAAATAATAAATTAAAGGGTGAGATTATAAGAGGGGATGGATTGGTTCAAATGACAGAAAACAAAGTTAAGGTTAAATTAAAGCCATATGCTACTGTTATAATAAAATAAATTTTTTGTTAATATTTTAAGTTGAAAATTGTATTCTTAAATTTTTTATGGGATAATATTAAACAGCATCTATAAAATTTTGAGGTGGTAAAGTTGAAGAAAATTTTTACTGTCGTTTTAATCGTTGTAACTGTTATGGCAGGTATTGCATTAGGATCCTTTTACTATATAAACAAAAAAATTTATGTTCCATCTCCTAAGGATTTTTTTAAACATAATGATGGACAAGGCGCTAAGATTAATTATAATGAAGAAAAGGGTGTTTTTAACATTTTATTAGTAGGTTTAGACAAACGTTTTGAAAACGATATTGGAAGAACCGACTCGATAATTTTAGCCAATATTAATACTGAGGCAAAAACAGTGAAGCTTATTTCTTTTATGAGGGATTTATATGTCCCAATTCCCGGACATGGGCTAAATAGAATAAATGCAGCATATTCATTAGGTGGACCAGAGCTTTTAATGAAAACTCTTCAGCAGGACTTTAACATTGATGTTCAATATTATATATCCATCGATTTTAGAGCTTTTCAAGACTTGGTTGATAAATTAGGTGGTATTGATGTTGAAGTTAAGGATTATGAAGTAAAGGAAATAAATAAATATATAAAAGAAGTAAATGGTTCAAGGGCAACACTATTAAGTGGACCTGGATATCAAAAACTTAATGGTCAGCAGGCGTTATCCTACAGCAGAATAAGAAAAGTAGGTAATGGAGATTTTGAAAGAACGGAAAGGCAAAGAAGGGTTTTAACAATTTTAATAAATAAAGCAAGAAATTTAAGTATTTTTAAACTTCCGGATCTTGCTTCAACAGCTTTAAATTATATAAAAACAAATATTCCTACTGGAAAGCTTATGAATATTGCTTATACTGTTTATAAATTTGGTAATACCCCCGTAGAAACTATAAGGGTCCCAGCAGATGGGATGTTCCAAAATATGAGGGTTAAAGGGATGGCCGTTCTTGTTCCGGATTTAGAAAAGAATGTGATTTATCTAGAAAAGTTTTTATCTTCCCAGGGTATAGCATTTTCTAACTTACCTCCATATATGGCTAATAATTTCCATTTTAATGATAAACCAATAGACAATAGAGGCAAAGTTAGAAATGTGATAAAAATCGTTATTCCCAAAGAAGATTTAACACCCACAATTAATGAAGAAGAAGCAGAACTTGAAGAAAGCATTAAAAGTCCCGAAATTAATAATAATACTTCTGAAATTAATAAAAATACTCCAAGTATTGTTCCTTCAGAATAATAATTTTAAAGGGCACCTTTGGTGCCCTAAATTAATTTATTAAAGAATATAATATTTTTAGATTTGTTTCTTGATTTAGTTCAATTTCTTTTGGAAGGACTAGCGTTAGGGGATTAAAGGGCCTACTTTCTCCAGAAATGTCAATTCCAACAATATTATATTTTTCTTTAATATAATCTAAAATATACAAAAGTTCATTTAATTTCATTCTACCTTGATCCCAATTTGTTATTGCATATTTAGGGTCTAATACATCCTTATCTATACTTATATATATACTAGATGTTATATAAGTGTTAATTAGTGATAAAGCCTTTTTAAGAAAATTTTCATCGTATTCTAAGAAGTAAACTTTGCTATTATAGAGGTTTAAGTTGATATTTGAAACTCCTAAAACAAGAATTTTATCAAGATTTGGCAATTTTGATGCTTGGGCTATCCATGAACCGCAGCTTATTGTTCCATAGGGCAAAACATTATAATCACAATGGTTGTCAAAAACTATTAAAGAAAACTTATGCGGAATATTTGATATGATAGAGTAGGTAACATGATGATAATCTCCCGATCCGATGAAGTTGATGTTGTTAATCGTATCAATTAATTTTTTGCTCAGTTTTTGTAAAATATCAAGAGATGAAATAAGCTTTAAGCCTTGTAAGTTTGTAAAATCGTATACATTTTTTGCTTTTGCCATTAATTTATTTTCATGGATTAAAGTATTATCAAAGTTGATTATATTAACGCTATTTAATCCTTTCATTAGAACCCCTCCAATGAAGAATCAAACAGCTTGAACTTTTAAATGTTAAATTGTAAAATTAATATATTAATATGTTCCTAACTGAGAAAAGTTGACATAACGGATGGGAGGAAAATATGAATAATAGGATATTAATAGTAGAGGATTCATCTTTTCATGGTAAGGTTCTACAAGATATATTAATAAAAAATGGATATCAAGTCAAGTTGACAAGATCAGCAGAGGAAGCTCTAATTGAGAAAGTAGAAAATTATGATTTGATTTTGTTAGACCTTATTTTACCTGGAATTGATGGATATGACTTTGCTAAGCAAATAAAAGAAACATATCCCTATCTACCGATTATTGCAATAACTTCAGTTGCGGAAGAAGAATCTGTTTCAAAAGCATTAAGCATGGGTGCAGATGATTATATTAAAAAGCCTTTTTCTGAAGTTGAATTGCTTGCAAGAATTAAAGTTCAAATAAGAACTAGGCGACTTCAGCTTGAATTATTGGAAAGAAATAGAGAATTGAAAAGCGCTTATGAAAAAATTAAAGATTTAGCAAATAAAGATATGCTTACAAGCGCTTTCAATAGATTATATTTAAGAGAGTATTTGGAAATGTTATCAAAACAATATGATAATAAATTAATTAATTGCTTTATTATAGATATCGATAATTTTAAAGGAATTAACGATACATATGGACATTTAACGGGTGATGTGATATTAAAGAGATTAGTTGAAATTTGTAGAAACGTAATTGGTGATTTGGGAATAATTGTAAGATTTGGTGGTGAAGAATTTTTAGCAATAATAACAGAACAAAATGATTCCTTCTATTTAGCTGAAGAAATTAGAAGAAGATGTGAAATGGATAAAACTTGTGGTTTTAATTGGACAATTAGTATTGGAGTAAGTCAAGGAATAATTACAAGTAATAATTTTTTAATTGATACAGAAAAGTTAATTAAGTTGGCGGATGAAATGCTTTATGAAGCAAAAAGAACTGGTAAAAACAAGGTGGTTAAATATAAAGCTGAGGGTTAAATCCCTCAGCTTTATATTGTATTGCTGCAGCCTAATACGTTTACTATTTTATCCTTTACAACCTGCTTTATAGCTTCTCTTGCAGCACCTAAATATTTTCTTGGATCAAATTCTTCAGGTTTAGTAGCAAATACTTCTCTTATTGTTGCAGTCATGGCAAGTCTTAAATCCGTATCCATGTTGATTTTGCATATAGCCATAGAAGCAGCCTTTCTTAGCATTTCAACAGGAATACCCTGTGCCCCTTCTAATTTTCCACCGTATTTGTTACATTTTTCAACGAATTCAGGCATAACAGCAGAAGCACCATGCAATACTAGTGGGAAACCGGGAAGTTTCTTTTGAATTGCTTCTAATCTTTCAAAATCAAGTTTTGCTTCACCTTTAAATTTGTATGCTCCATGGCTAGTGCCAATAGCAACTGCTAAAGAATCTACACCAGTTTTATGGACAAATTCATAAGCTTCTTCAGGATCGGTAAAGGTTGCCTCTCTAGCTGAAACTTTAACTTCATCTTCTACTCCAGCTAATTTACCAAGCTCAGCTTCAACAACAACACCCTTTGAGTGGGCATATTCTACTACTTGCTTTGTAATTTTTATATTTTCTTCTAACGGATACTTGGAAGCATCAATCATTACTGAAGTAAAACCAAGATCGATACAAGTTTTGCATATCTCGAAATTTTCACCGTGATCAAGGTGAAGAGCGATTGGAAGACCGGAATCTTCAACTGCAGCTTCAACCATTTTGATAAGATATTTAGGATTAGCATACTTTAATGCACTAGCTGAAACTTGTAGTATAACTGGGGCTTTTTCCTCCTTTGCAGCCTCAACAATACCTTGGATTATTTCCATATTGTTGATGTTAAAAGCACCGATTGCATAACCGCCTTCATAGGCTTTTTTAAACATTTCTCTTGTTGTTACAAGTGGCATAAAAATCCTCCTTAAAATTTGTGATATACTAATATATTAAAACTACAAAAAAATTATAACACAAAAAAATAAATATGTATATACATATATGGGACATATTAAGTCCCGTATGGACAAAATATGTCTAATAATTATTATATACTATCATAAAATAATTTCAAGTTTTTAAATCAAATTATATTTTCTATTCTTAATTTTTCCATTTCTGATATGTGGGCCAGATAATGTTCTAGTATTGCAAGACTTGCCATTGCCTCGATGCGGTCTTTGTGTTTTATATATTCTATACTTTGCTTTAAATACATGCTTATATTATCTATTTCATTATGATTAACAAAAAAAGACCAAAGTTGTTTTTTCATTTCCCAATTTTTATTTAGAGTTTCGATGTTTTTGTATGCAGCATCCCAATTAGCAGCCTCAATGGATTTTTTTACATCATTTAGATTTTCCATAAAAGAGATGGTATCTTTTTCGATAGATTTTATTTCAAATATGCCAAGAATTATAATCAGTATAAGTGCCAAAAAGTTTATTATAAGAACCATTTTGCCTGAATTCAAAGTATTACCTCCTTTGCACAAATAAATTTCCTTTTGTGTCTAGCATAGCTATAAAAACATCTTCATATTTTTCTATATTATAAAATTTCAGTTGTTCCTTTAACCAATTTTCATCATATCCTGCAATTAAAAGATTTGTTTTTTGAAGTTCGCCATCAAGGATTAAGCTTATTGGCAGTTTTTCAGGAGGAGAGATTATATTTAGGTCTTTTTTTGTTAAAGGGGCTTTGTCAGGTTTAGGAATTATGCTAAGTTTTCCGTTGGTTTCTAATATTGCATATTCGATATCACTTATATTAAAATAGTTTAACAGTCTTAACTCTTCTAAAAGATCATCTAAATTAAATCTTTGTCTTCTTAGTTCTTCTTCAACAACCTTGCCGTGCTTTATTAAAATGCTAGGTTCACCACAAACAATTTTTCTAAAAGGCCTAAATTTTAAGGATATATAAGAAATTGTAACTTCGAGTATCATCAATGTAAGTATTGGAATTATACCGTTAAAAAGAGGAACTCCAGGTTCTTGCATTGGTATAGCTGCAAGTTCTGAAAGCATAATTGCAATAACAAGTTCAAAGGGTTGAAGTTCGCCAATCTGTCTTTTTCCCATAATACGCATTACAATTACAACAAAAAAATATAATACAATTGTTCTTATAAAAACTATCATAAACTTCACCTCGTTAATTATTATTTCAAGTTATTTAAATTTAATAACTTGAGATGTTGTTCAAGAAGGGGTATAATTTTTTTAGCATAACTTAAAGAAAGGAATAGAGACATGAGGATGAGAATTGAAAAATTCGAAATGAAATATGGTTATTTTTTGCCAAATGAATATAAAGAGTTTATTAAAAAATTTGGTGGTGATACTCAGTTTGGAAGTTGTAGATTTGAGTATACTGAAAATATAGTGAATAATTTATTAAGGATTCCAGGCAAAATGAATTTAAATTTGCTTCCTTTTGGAGATATTGGTAATGGAGACTACTATTGTTTTTATAAATACGGAGCAGGGATTGACGAATATTATGTAGGAATATGGCTTCATGAAACAAGAAACTTTATTCTTCTTTCTTCATCCTTTAAATCCTTTTTGTATAAATGTATGTTAGATGATATTATGTCCATTAATTTAATACAAGATGATGAGGATTATGGGATAACTTCTGATGAAATACTATATAGAGCAAGCATTTTAAAAGATGAATATGGCTTTGATTTAGATAAGGCCATGAAATTACAAAGCGAATTGGATTACCATAGATTAATGGCTGAATATGATAGTAAAGCAATCCAAAGTTTATGTTATTTAGGAAAATACTATTTGTTTGACAATTTAAAGGATGCAAAAGGTTATTTAGATAAGGTAATTGAAGCTGTTCCATATTACACTGCACCATACTATATCTTAGGAAAACATTATCTTTTAAGCGGAAAAAATTATAAATCATATTTTAAAAGTGCATTAAAAACTTCTTTAGATTTAACAGGTTTTAGTTATTGGGAGGAGGATTTTATAGAAATACCTGAGGATGTTCATAGGGAAATTTTGTTGTATTTAGAAGACGATTTTAAATATGATCCTTATGATGCTGAATACAGGATTTATTTAGCTAAAAATTATGTCAAACAGAATGAATATGATAAGGCTATTTTAGAATATAATAATGCACTATATTGCACAGAGGATAAAGAAATGATTAAAGAAATTTTAATTAATGCATATAAGGATTCTATAGAAGGTGGACTTTTATATCTTTCTAGATTAATAGAAAGCGATTTAAAACATTTAAGATAGGAAGGTGTTGTCATGAAGGAAATAAGAGTTAGAATTGCACCAAGCCCAACCGGAAATTTTCATGTGGGAACTGCAAGAAATTCTTTATATAATTATATATTTGCTAGGAAAAATAAAGGAAAATTTATATTAAGAATCGATGATACTGATATGAGAAGAAACAGCGAAGAATCAGAAAAGGGAATATATGAAGGATTAAAATGGCTAGGCCTTGATTGGGATGAGGGGCCTGATGTTGGAGGACCATATGGTCCATACAGACAGTCAGAAAGAATAGAAATATATCAAAAATACATAGATTATTTAATAGATAAAGGGTATGCTTATTACTGTTTTTGTTCAGAAGAAGAACTTGAAATGGAAAGAAAAGAACAAATTTCTAAAAAACAGCCTCCAAAGTATTCAGGGAAATGCAGAAATCTCACAAAGGAAGAAATTGATAAAAAATTGAAATTAGGACTAAAACCAACGGTTAGATTTAAAGTGCCAAAAAAAATAATATCATTTAATGATGGAGTTCGCGGAGAATTAAAATGGGATGGAAATCTAATAGGAGATTTTGTTATAAGAAAATCGGATGGTCTTCCAACTTACAATTTTGCAACAGCAATAGATGATTGGCAGATGAAAATCTCACATGTTTTGCGAAGTCAAGAACATATTCCAAATACATTTTTACAAATTCTTATTTTGGAAGCATTAGAAGCAGAAATTCCACAATATGTTCATTTGCCATTGCTTTTAAATGAGGATAGAAGCAAGATATCTAAGAGGGATGGGGCATTGTATATAGGAGAATATAGAGAAATGGGATATTTAAAGGAAGCGGTTCTTAATTTTATTGCCCTTTTAGGTTGGAATCCCGGTGATGGAGAAGAGATTTTATCCATTGAAGAAATGATAAACAAGTTTTCCTTTGATAGAATTAATAATTCTAATGTTGTATTTGATTTTAAGAAATTAGAATGGTTTAATGGTATATATATAAGAAGGAAGGATGTAAAGGAGCTTGTGGATCTTGCGATTCCCTTTTTAATGGAAACTGATTATTTTGAAATGAACGAGGAAAACTATAAAAAATTAATTAATATTATGAGGGTAGAACAAGAAAGATTAAAACGATTAGATGAGGTTAAAGATGCCTTTAAAACGTTTTTTGTTGAGCCTTTAGAATATGATGTAAACTTAATAAAGGAAAACGTCAAAAAAGTAGAAATAAAAGATATGGTTTTTTTATTAGAAAAGTCAGTTGAAGAATTAAACGCGATAGATGTTTGGAAAGCTGAAGAGCTAGAAAGAAGAATGCGCGACTTTTGTGACCGAATAGGAACTAAAACTAAAATTTTATTCATGCTTTTGAGAATTGCAGAAACAGGGTCAAAGGTATCGCCACCATTGTTTGATACCTTTGAGATAATAGGAAAAGAATCTACAATTAGAAGATTAACAAATTGTAAGAAATATCTAGAAACTATTGAATAAAATTTGAATATAATAAAGATATCCCCTAATTTTTTAAAGGAAGGTGCATTATATGCTCCAACAAATAAGGGTAAGCTTTGATAACAAAATAAGCAAACTCTACCCTAAAGGAACTACAGTTGAAGATATAATTAGGGAAAATTTTAGCGATACTGAAGCAGTTCTTGCAGTTGTAAATGGAAGTTATACGGAACTGAGCACTCCACTTTATGAAGATGCTTTAATAAGACCCATTACGTTAAGGGAAACAGCAGGAGTAAGAACTTATGTCAGGAGTTTAGCCTTTTTACTTATAAAGGCTGCTCAAGATATTTTCAGTGGTGCTAGGGTTACGATAGAACATTCATTAAATAAGGCTCTTTATTGCGAGATTCATTTGGACAAAAAATTAGATGTCGATATTGTAGAAAAAATTAAGTTAAGAATGAAGGAATTAGTTGACCTGAATATCCCTTTTGAGAAGGAATTAGTTGATAAAAAGAGAGCTATGGAAATTTTTAGTGACCTAAAAATGAGGGACAAAATTAGACTCTTTAAAAATATAAATAAAGAAACAATAGAACTTAGAAAACTTGATAATTTATATGACTTCTTTTATGGTCCGTTAGTCCCATCAACCGGGTATTTAAGGTTATTTGATGTTAAATTTTATGATCCTGGGATTTTAATAACTTATCCAAACGAAGAGAACCCCAAAGAGATATTAAAATTTAAAGATGTTCCGAAACTTGCAAAGATTTTTAGGGAAACTGAGGAATGGGCAAAAATACTTGATGTGGCTGATGTTGGAGCTTTAAACGAAAAGGTAATCGACGGGGATATCAAAGATATAGTTTTAGTTTCAGAAGCTTTGCATGAAAAAAAACTTGCATATATTGCAGATAAAATTTATGATAATAGAGATAAAATAAAGGTTGTGTTGATTGCAGGTCCTTCATCTTCAGGTAAAACAACCTTTTCTAAAAGGCTTTCGATACAGCTTAGAATACATGGCTTTAAACCTTATCCGATATCGCTAGATGATTATTTTGTTAATCGAGAGGATACTCCAAAGGATGAAAAGGGAGAGTATGATTTTGAATCAATCTATGCATTGGATATAGGGCTTTTTAATAAGCACTTAAGTATGTTGCTTGAAGGTCAGGAGGTTGAACTTCCTAAATTTGATTTTGTTCTAGGAAAAAGGGTTAACTCAGGGAAAAAATTAAAACTAGATTCAAAAACAATTTTAGTAATTGAAGGTATACATGGATTGAATGAACTATTAACTAATTCTATTCCAAGGGAGAACAAATTTAAAATTTATATAAGTGCTCTAACACAGCTTAATTTAGACGATCATAATAGAATTCCTACAACTGATGTTAGACTTTTAAGAAGAATTGTTAGAGATGCAAAATATAGAGGTAAAAGTCCAGAAGATACTATTTTGTCATGGCCTAAGGTTAGAATGGGTGAAGAAAAAAATATTTTTCCATTCCAAGAGGAAGCAGATATAATGTTTAATTCAACTTTAGCCTATGAAATGCCTATATTGAAAAAATATGCGTATAACCAATTGAAGGAAATTCCAAAAGAAAGTCCAGCATATTTAGAAGCATATAGACTTATGTTATTTCTTGAATATTTTATTGAAGCTGATAATAATATTGAAGATTTGATACCTAAAAATTCAATTTTAAGAGAATTTATTGGGGGTAGCTGTTTTGAAGAATAAATTAAATTTAATAAAAGGGAACAGAGCCTTAAATTTTCTAATTAAATTTATTTTTATTTCTTTTGGATGCTTTGTTTCAGCTGTGGGGATAAATGCTTTTATAGTTCCCCACAGGCTTTTAAGTGGGGGAGTTTCTGGAATAGCTATAATCCTTCAATATTTAACTAAGGTTCCATCAGGATATTTAGTGCTAATATTGAATATCCCCATTTTTTTATATGGAATGAAGGAGCTTGACTTTGATTTTATTTTGTTTAGTGCTTTAGGTGTATTTTTACTTTCATTTTTCCTAGTTCTAACAAAAGATATAAGTAAAACTTTTTTTATAAAAGATATATTGTTATCCTCTATATATGGTGGAGTTTTAAATGGAATAGGGTTAGGTATTGTGCTTAAAAATAAAGGTTCCATGGGAGGCACCGACATTGTTGCTGTAGCTCTAAAAAAGAAATTAGGCATAAATATATCCTCTATTTCTTTTGGAATAAACTTCTTTGTAGTTTTGGCTGGAAGTTTAATTAACAATATTGAGGCTGGTCTTTATACTTTGATTTCAATGTTTGTTTCTTCAAGGGTTTTTGAAGCGATTCTACAGGGATTTGACAGAAAAAAGATGGTTATGATCATAACGGATAAAACTGAAGAAATTTCTAAGCATATTTTGAATGAATTAGGTAGAGGAGTAACCTTCCTATATGGAGAAGGCGCATACACAGGTGATGATAAAAAAGTAATATATTGTATTATAACGTTAAATCAGTTGGTAAAAATCAAATCCATTATTTTTGATATTGATCCTAAAGCATTTGTCACCATAATAGATGCAGCTGAAGTTCAGGGAAAGGGATTTAAAAATACGATATAGAAAGGGTGTTATGATGAAACTTTACGGTGTTTTTGATATTTTAGGACCTATAATGATTGGACCATCAAGTTCCCATACAGCTGGAGCAGCAAGACTTGGCAAAATAGCAGGCAAAATTGCAGGAGAAAATTTTAAAAAGGTGGAATTTTATCTTCATGGCTCCTTTGCTAAAACATATAAAGGTCATGGAACTGATAGAGCTCTTGTTGCAGGGGTTTTAGGCATGGAGCCTTATGATGAAAGGTTAAGAAACTCCTTAGAAATTTCAAAGGAAAAGGGGATAGAAATTCATTTCATACCAACTGATTTAGGCGACCAACATCCTAATACGGTGAAATTTGTTTTTTATAAGGAAGATGAGAAGACAATAGAGGTAATGGG
>JAOAEI010000069.1:5452-9943 GCA_026416875.1 Caloramator sp. | reverse complement strand
AATATATTTGAGTGATAAAAAAAATTTAGCCCTGGCGGGCTAGTAGTTTCAAGGTCTTTAAATTATGCGCAAGGCTAGAAAACCTAAAAATTATGAGGTGATAAAATGGACATAGAAAGTCTAAAAAAAGAATTGATTTTTTATGGTCAGGAAATAAAAAGATCTGGACTTGTCTTTGGAACATGGGGAAACATCAGTGCAAGATTAGATGATAAAATTTTAATTACTCCAAGCGGTATCCCATATGAGAAACTTGCTCCTGAAGATATAGTAATTTGCGATATGAATTGCCACGTAATCGAGGGCACTCACCCACCATCAACCGAATTAATCGTTCATTCAGAAATATATAAACATAGAAGTGACGTAAAAGCCATTATTCATACCCATAGTATCTATGCATCTGCTATCGCTGTTACAAGGAAAAATATCCCTGCCATAATTGAAGATATGGCAATGATAATAGGCGGTGAGGTTCCTTGTGCAAAATACGCCTTCCCTGGAACAGCTGAACTTGCAGAAAATATTCTAGAAGTTTTAGAAAGTAAGAATGCCGTATTGCTTGCAAACCACGGAGCAATTTCCCTTGGAAGAAATTTAAAAGAAGCATTTAACGTTTGTCAAATACTTGAAAAATCAGCAAAGATATATGTCCTTGCAACTCAAATAGGTATGCCTAAACCTTTAGCAATAGAAGAAGTTGAAAAGATGCGGGATATTTATCTTAATATATACAGCAAAAACGAAATGATAAAATAAGGCTGCAACTATAATTGCAGCCTTATTTATTGAACACCTCAATAACCCTGTCTAAAATTCCATTTATTTCTGCTATAGCTACTCCATAATTCGTAATAGGAACATTCTGTTCTAAACATCTTACTATTCTAGTGATAAGTTGTTTCCTATTAAACATGCATGCCCCACAATGAACAACAAGTTTATACTTTGTTAAATCTTCTGGAAAGTCTACCCCCGCATTTACAGTAATGTTTAATTTACCTCCAGCCTTTTCCTCTAGCCACTTTGGTAGTTTTTGCCTTCCAATATCACCTTCTAACGGATGATGAGTGCATGCCTCTGCAATTAAAACATTGTCGCCAGGCTTTAACTCGTTAATTTTTTTCGCACCATTTACAAAATATTCAAGCTCACCCTTGTATCTTGCAAACAATATTGAAAAAGAAGTTAAAGGAACATCCTTTGGAATAACAGAATTTACCTTTGCAAAAACTTGAGAATCTGTAATCACAAGGTCAGGATTTTTATTTAAAACCTTTAAAGAATCCTCAAGTTCACTATCTTTTACTATTATTGGCATTGCATCATGATCTAGTATATCCCTTAAAACCTGAACTTGAGGAAGTATTAATCTTCCCTTTGGAGCTTGAATATCTTGTGGAGCAACAAGCAAAATTAAATCTTTAGGTTTTATAATATCTCCAACTATCGTTTCCCTTTCAAAATCCTTTGGTGCATAAACTTGAATTAATTCTTTTAATTTTCCAATGTTTTGTTTATTTTTAGCACTAACCTTTACAAAAGGAATGTCAAACTGATTTTTCAATTCTTCCTCAGCGATATCGTCTAAATCTACCTTGTTTATAACGCCAATAACTGGAATATTCCTCACTTTTAATTCTTTAAACCATTCCTTTTCTAAACTAAAATCCTTACTGTCTGCAGTGAAAACTAATATTGCAAGATCAGTTTTATCCATTACTTCTTTTGTCTTTTTTATTCTAAGCTCTCCTAATTCTCCTTCATCATCAAGCCCTGCTGTATCAATTATTACTACAGGTCCAATAGGTAAAAGCTCCATAGCTTTATAAACCGGATCTGTAGTTGTTCCTGCAAAATCTGATACCAATGCTATCTGCTGTCCGGTAATAGCATTTATTAAGCTTGACTTTCCTGCATTTCTTTTCCCGAATATCGCTATATGAAGTCTATTAGCCTTTGGTGTGTCCTGCATAAAATCAACTCCTTAGAACCTCAAATCTCTTTCTCCATCCTCAATTCTTTTTAATCTTTCAATCGTTGCTTCCCTTGCTCTTTCATTTGGAATCTCTTCAAGGGCCTTCTTTATTGTTTCTTCTCCAATTCTTCTCGCCTCTTCATCCCCATAATCTAAAAGAAATTCTTTAAAGGTCAAAATTGCATTAGGTTGGCAGACATTATGGATTTGTCCAGTTTTTGCAAGTCTCATAAACCTTTCACCTGTTCTACCTTCTCTATAGCAAGCAGTGCAATAGCTTGGAATATATCCTCCCTTACATAAACTCTTTATTATCTCAAGTGGCGATCTATGATCTCCTACTTCAAATTGAGGTTTTTCATCCTCCTTATGAATGTGCAGTTTATATTCTTCCACATATCCTCCAACTCCAGTGCAGGAACCTGCACTAATCTGGGATATTCCAAGCCCAATCACTTCATCCCTAAACTTTGGTTCTTCTCTTGTCGATAATATCATTCCAGTATACGGAACAGCAAGTCTTAAAACTGCAACAATCTTTTTAAAATCCCTATCGCTAACTAAATAAGGGAAATTTTCTAAAGATACCCCCTCTGCCTCTCTAAGTCTTGGAACAGATATCGTATGAGGTCCTACACCATAGGTATTATCAAGATGTTCAGCATGCATTAGCATTGCAATAGTATCATATCTATAATCATAAAGTCCATATAACACCCCTATTCCAACATCATCAATTCCTGCCTGCATAGCTCTATCCATAGCAGTTGTATGGTAGTTATAATCATGCTTTGGTCCAGACGGATGCATTTTTTCATAGGTTGGTCTGTGATATGTTTCTTGAAACAATATATAAGTTCCTATTCCTGCTTCTTTTAATTTTTTATAATTTTCTACAGAAGTTGCAGCAATATTTACATTTATTCTTCTAATGCTTCCATTTTCAAATTTAATTGAATAAATAGTTTTTATACACTCTAAAATGTATTCTATAGGACAATTTACAGGATCTTCTCCCGCCTCAAGTGCAAGCCTTTTATGTCCTAATGATTCTAAAATCTTCACCTCTTCTACTAATTCATCCATTGTAAGCCTTCTTCTTTTAAAAGACTGATTTGTATGTTTATAGCCACAATAATAGCAGTTATTAACACAGTAATTACTTACATATAGCGGAGCAAAAAGAACAATTCTCTTTCCGTATATTTTCTCCTTAATTTCTCTTGCAGTTTTAAACATTTCATTTAAGACATCTTCATCTTCAACATGTAATAATACTGCAGCTTCCCTATGGGTTAGTCCTTTACATTCCCTTGATTTTTGCAAAATTTCTCTTACATACGCCTTATCCTTTGATTTTTCCTCTCCGTATTTCATGGACTCTATTATTTCTTCATGAACTATAAAATCTTCAGCTTTAATTTCCTTCATAAATTGCCTCCCATTCAAATTTTTGATAATGCCGTTTTTACATTAACACCCTCAACTTTGCCAAGCTTTCCTGTCATTGCACTTATTTCGTCAGCAGTCCCATCAACTATTAAAGAAATAATAAATATTCCTCTATCTCTATAAGGTATTCCCATTCTCCCTACAATAATATTAGAATAGTCATGTAGGATAGCATTAACCTTATATGTGTTATCAAAATTTTCAATTACAATTCCAACAACGCCAATTCTCTTTTCCATAGCAACCTCCAAAAAAAGCCCTTCAGCAAAAGCTGAAGGGCTAATTTACTTCCCTACCCTTTTGCTCGGACACCTCCTTGCAATCGGAAAATGCTTATCCATTACTTCGGAAACTCCAAAATAACGGATCTAAGTTAATTATATAACATAGTTTTTTGAAAATCAAATAAAATAATCCTCTTGATAGTGAATTAAACTTTTTTCGAGCCTATGCATTGCATCAACAAATCTTACAACTCCTGTTTTTAGTCTCATTACAACTGAATGAGTAAATGCTGTGTCTCCTTTATAAATAACTCCCTTTAAAAGATCGCTATCTGTCACTGCAGTAGCTGCAAAGTAAACATCATCTCCCTTTATAAGGTCATCAGTTGTTAAGATCCTTTCTACATCTTCTATACCTGCTCTTTTGCACATTGCAACTTGCCTTTCGTTTTGTGGCATTAATTTTGCTTGAATTTCCCCACCTAAGCATTTAAGTGCTGCAGCTGCTAAAACTCCTTCAGGTGCACCACCTATTCCATAAAGAACATCCACTCCTGTGTCCTCAAAGGCAGTTGCAAGGGCAGCTGCTATATCTCCTTCTCCGAATATTTTTACTCTTACTCCAATTTCCCTTGCTTTTTTTATAATTTCCTCATGTCTTGGTCTATCTTGAACCATAATAGTTAATTCTTTAAGATCTTTGTTTAATGCTTCTGCTATATTTTTTAAATTGGTCTCTAAAGATGCATTTAAATCCACCGCTCCTTTAGCCTTAGGACCAACAGCTATCTTTTTCATATATATTTGAGGTGCTCTAAAAATATTCCCCTTTTCTGA
>JAOAEI010000069.1:0-5353 GCA_026416875.1 Caloramator sp. | reverse complement strand
CGCTCCTTTAGCCTTAGGACCAACAGCTATCTTTTTCATATATATTTGAGGTGCTCTAAAAATATTCCCCTTTTCTGAAAGGGCAATAGCACTTATTGCATTAGGTCTTCCCTTAGCAACAAGAATATTTCCGTCAATAGGATCTATAGCAATATCATATTCGGTTTGCCCATCCTTCCATTGTCCAACTTTTTCTCCAATATAAAGGATAGGAGACTTATTTATCTCTCCTTCTCCTATGACAACCCTTCCCTTTATAGGCAATAATTCAAAAGCATATCTTGCTCCATTGGCTGCAGCTAAATCCACCTCTTCAATATTGCCTTTTCCTAATAGCTTTGAACAGGCAAGTGTAGCAGCCTCCGTCACCCTCACAATCCCCATTGCAATATCAAACTTTTCCATAGCGTCCCTCCAAGTAAAAATTTCTGTTTTTATTATATCATATTGATGAATAAATTAAAATATAAGATATATTATTTAAAATATAGTTAATCACATAAAAAATATCCCATAAAGGGAACCTTTATGGGATATTTTTTTATGATACTTGTGAGAAAACATCCGTCGGAACAATAGCGTCAATTATGCCTATTACTAGTGCAGCCAAGATTGCCCCCCAAGCTGTAACTGATACACCTGCTACAATAAATTGAGTTAAGTATATAATAATTGCCGCTATTAAAAATCCTACAATTCCTCTACCAAAGGGCGAAGCATCCAATTTAAAAACTAATCCAATCAGATAATCAAGAGCTGATATAACAATAGCAGCTAATATTGCAGTTCCAAATCCAGCAACCCTAAAACCAGGAACTAAAAAACTTGCGATGACGAGTATAACAGCATTAACTAAAAATTTAATTATTATTGAGAAAATACCTACATTTTTTCTCTCTCTATTTTCACCCATTATAACACCTCCATTAGTATTTTGAACAAAAAAGCAAAAAATATACAAAAAAAGTGCCTTACAGGCACTTTTGGCAGTCCCAAGGGGAATCGAACCCCTGCTACCGCCGTGAGAGGGCGGTGTCCTAACCTCTAGACCATGGGACCATATTCAGTTTTCATTAAAAATTATATAATATTTTCTATAATTTGTAAAGATCTACAAAAAATTATTTATAAACATCTATTAAAAGCCCCTTTATTTCTTCTATTCTATCTGCTAAGTTTAGTATTTCCTTTTGAGATTCAATCAATTCCCTTGTCAACTCATCGATTTTTCTATTTATTACTTCAATTTTTACATGAATACCATAATTATATGGCCCTACTTCTCTTTTTAGAATATAAGCATTTTTTACTACAAATGATAAGTATTCCTGAACCTTTAATTTATATTTTTTAGCATCCTCAAGACTTCTTGTGGCAATTAAACGCTTTCCAAGAATATCTATTTCATTAAGCAGCTTTTGTAGTTGTCCTTCAGTCTGTTCTTTATTTGCTAAGTCAAGTGCCGAAGAAAAATCACTATTTATTTTTGTTTTATTGGCAGTGTTTAAAGCATTACTTTTTGTCGCATTAATCTTCCTAATTTGCATATTTAGCACCCCTGAAAATACTTTTAGTTTTATTTTAATATCTTTCTTAAATTTCATCAATAGCAATAATTTTTGCTAAAAAAAGACACAGAATTATGAAAATCTATTTGTCATAATTCTGTGTCAAATTTTTTATCTCTATATTATAGCGAAATACTTGGTGCAGCTTCTATTATATCTTCTGTTAAATCTTCAAATTTCTTAATGTTTTCAAAGAATCTCATTGCTAATTCCATTGCATACTTGTTATATTCTTCCTTTGACTTCCAAGTATTTACTGGATTTAATATTTCAGCTGGAACGTTAGGACAACTCTTTGGAACTAACACTTTAAATATCGGATGCTCAAAGTATTCTACCCTCTCTAATTCACCATTGATGGCTGCCCTTACCATTGCTCTTGTATATGTTAAATCCATTCTCTTTCCTACACCATAAGGTCCTCCAGACCATCCTGTATTAACCAAATATACATTTACATTATGTTTAGTTATTTTATCGCCAAGCATTTTTGCATAAACCGAAGGATTCATAGGCATGAAAGGTTCTCCAAAACAACACGAGAAGGTTGCTTGAGGTTCGACGATTCCCCTTTCAGTTCCTGCTAATTTACTTGTGTAACCCGAAATAAAGTGGAACATAGCTTGTTCTTTAGTTAACTTTGAAATCGGTGGCAATACTCCAAAGGCATCAGCTGTTAAGAATAAAATTGTCTTTGGATGTCCACCTGTTCCTTCAAGTACTGCATTTGGAATATATTCGATTGGATAAGCTGCCCTAGTGTTTTCTGTAAATTTATCATCCGAATAATCCGGATTTCCCTTATTATCAAGAACTACATTTTCTAATAATGCTCCAAATTTAATGGCATCATAAATTTGTGGCTCCTTTTCCCTTGAAAGATTTATACATTTTGCATAGCAGCCACCTTCAAAATTGAAAATACCATCCTCAGACCATCCATGTTCATCGTCTCCAATAAGCCTTCTTTCAGAATCTGCTGACAGAGTAGTTTTTCCTGTTCCTGAAAGTCCAAAGAATAAAGCCACATCTCCGTTTTCACCAACATTTGCAGAACAATGCATTGGTAGAACATTTGCCATTGGAAGTAGAAAATTCATTGCTGTAAACATCGACTTTTTCAATTCTCCGCAATAATGTGTTCCACCAATAATTATTATCTTCTTAACAAGATCAAGAATTACAAATACTTCTGAATTTGTTTTATCAAGCTCTGGAATTGAATTGAAATTTGGAGCACTAATTACAGTAAATTGAGGAATAAAACTCTCTAGTTCTTTTTCCGTTGGTCTTATAAAAAGCTGTCTTACAAATAAGTTGTGAGCTGGAAGCTCATTGATAAATCTAACTGAGTGAGTATATCTTCTATCTGCACCAATAAACCCGTCGAATACATAAACATCCTTCTTTTGAAGATATGCAGTCAACCTTGCATATATTCTTTCAAAAATTTCAGGACTTATTGGTTTGTTTACTTTTCCCCAATTTATATTCTTATGTATTTCAGGGTAGTCAACTATAAATCTATCTTGAGGAGATCTACCTGTATACTTGCCAGTATTTATATTTAAAGCTCCTGTTGATGTTAAGCTTCCTTCTCCTCTTCTAATGGTATGTTCAACAAGCTTAGAAGGTGATAAATTGTAAAATACATTTCCTAAATTTATTAAATTTAAACTCTTAAGATGTTCAGATAAAGACATTTCTACTCCCCCTAGTATAATATTAGGATAATACCTTCCTAATATTATTTTACACAATTGCATCATATATTGCAACATATATGTTTAAATAAATAAAATATTGCAGTTATCTTTCATTTTCTATTTCATCCATAGCTTCATTTGCAAGTTTATCGCAAAGATTATTCATTTCATCATCTGCATGTCCTTTAACTTTAATAAATTCAATTTCATGTATCTTAGTAAATTCAATAAGTTTCTCCCAAAGCTCCTTATTTTTCACTGGTTCTTTGTTTGCAGTTTTCCAACCATTTTTCTGCCATTTTTCTACCCAGCCCTGATTAAAGGCATTCACCAAATATGCAGAATCACTATGTAATTTAACTTTACAGGGTTCCTTTAGTTGTGATAATGCATCAATAGCTGCAGTTAGCTCCATTATATTATTTGTGGTCTTTTTAAAGCCCTTTTTAATAGTTTTCATTTTATCCTTATAAATTAAGACTGCACCATAGCCGCCAACAGTTTCCTCATTTCCGTTCCCCCTGCAACCTCCATCGGTATAAATTATAACTTCCTTTTTCATTCTATCAACTCCCGTTATTAACATAAATTTACATGGTAATTACTATAAAAATAATTTTACATGCTTAAGTAAAAAAATATAAAATATTATGTAAACTAAATTAATCGAGGTGGTCACATGAATAAAATAAAAAAGTATAGTTTAATAATTCCATTACTAATAATAATTATTTTAACCTTAAGCATTTATTTTTACAATCATGGTAGCAATGAAAAAAATATAATAGGCTATGCTAGTTTTATTCAAATGGTTGATCAAAATAAAGTTAATACTGTTTTCCTTAACGATGCCGAATTTATAAAAGTAATTACTAAAGATAATAAAACCTACTATACTGAAAACCCAAGAAGTGAAAACTTTAAAGAAAAGCTACTACTAAAAGGCATTCATGTTAAGGAAAGTTCATCTAACATCGCAAACACAATTGGAGGCACAATCTTCTTTGTTATTATTACGATTTTTGCGATAACTTTACTATCGAAAAAAATAGTTCCTTCTACAAAATCAATGTCAAGCATAGATTATGATACAAAAAGTGCTACTAATGTAACTTTTGATAACATTGCTGGAAATGAAGAAGCAAAGGAAAGCATTTTAGAATTAGTAGACTTTATAAAAAATCCTGAGAAATATGCTAAATTTAGTGCAAGGCCTCCAAGGGGAATAATTTTATATGGGCCTCCTGGGACTGGAAAAACGTTGCTTGCAAAAGCTTTAGCCAATGAAGCAGAGGTCCCATTTTTTGCAGTAAATGGTTCTGACTTTGTTCAAATCTATGTTGGCGTTGGTGCTGCAAGAATTAGAGATTTATTTAAAAAAGCCCGCGAAAAAGGTAAGGCGGTTATATTTATTGATGAAATTGACGCAATTGGTAAAAAAAGAACATCAAGAGCCGATGGAGGCTCCGATGAAAGAGACCAAACCCTAAATGCCCTCCTATCAGAAATGTCGGGTTTTAAGGATAGCCAAGGTATTGTAGTTATAGCTGCAACTAATAGACTAGATGTTCTCGACGATGCACTTTTAAGACCTGGAAGATTTGACAGGCACATAGAAGTTAATCTACCTGATGTAAAAGCTAGATATGAGATTTTAAAATTGTATACAAAAAATAGACCTCTAGCAGAAGACGTGGACCTTTTTAAGCTTGCTGAAATGACACCATATTTTTCCGGAGCAAAGCTTGAAAACCTTGTCAACGAAGCAGCAATATTAGCTGCTAAAGAATCTGCCGAGTTTATAACTAATTACCATTTTGATAAGGCCTTTAATATTATTATTGCAGGTTTTGAAAAGAAAGATAGAAGCTATATAACCGATATAGATAAAAAGATTACAGCTTACCACGAAGCTGGACATGCCATAATCTCAAAAATAATCGCACCAGAAATTTCGGTAAAAAAAGTAACAATAATTCCAAGCACTAAAGGAGCAGGTGGATACACTTTAAATATTCCTCCTGATAAAATGTTTAAAACCAAGAATGATTTATTAAAACAGGTAAAAATAGCTCTAGG
>JAOAEI010000068.1 GCA_026416875.1 Caloramator sp. | reverse complement strand
ACAAAGGGACTAACCCTTTATAAAAGGGAAGGGAATGAAGGTTTAAGGTGCATTGAGACAGCATCAGGAATGTTAAACAGCGTAGGGCTTCAAAATCCTGGAATAGATTATTTTATAGAAAATGAACTTCCCTTTATGAAAAGCTTAAACACTATAATTATTGCAAATCTCAGCGGAGGAAGCATTGAGGAATATATTAAAGGTGCAGAAAAGCTCCAAAATTCTGATGTAGATATAATAGAGCTCAATATCTCTTGCCCAAACGTAAAGGAGGGCGGAATGAACTTTGGAATAAAGTCAAGGGTTGCAAGGGAGGTTGTAAGGGAGGTTAGAAGGGTAGTTAAAAAGCCCCTTGTAGTTAAACTCTCCCCCAATGCCGAGGATATAGTGGATATGGCATTATCCTGTGTTGAAGAAGGTGCTGATGGGCTGTCCCTTGTAAACACCTTTAAGGCTATGGCCATAGATATCTATAAAAGAAAGCCTGTGTTTAAAAATGTATTTGCAGGCCTTTCAGGCCCTGCAATAAAGCCGATTGCCCTAAGGATGGTTTATGAGGTTTCAAGGGCAGCTCAAGTCCCTGTGATAGGACTTGGAGGTATTAGGGATTATAGGGATGCATTGGAGTTTATGATGGCGGGGGCAAGCCTTGTGCAGGTTGGAACAGCAAATTTTATTAATCCCTTTGCCTGTTTAGAGATTATAAATGGAATAGAAAACTTTTTAAAGGAAGAGGGAATAAGGAGCATAGAGGAGATTATTGGGATAGTTTAATGGAGGGATAAAGATGGATGTAATGAAAACTCTTATTGAAACAGAAGCTCTTTTAGAGGGGCATTTTCTTTTAACCTCTGGAAGGCACAGCGATAAATTTATAATGTGTTCTAAGCTTATGATGTTTCCAGATAAGGCGGAGGCTGTTTTGAAAAATGTCGTTCAAAAGCTAAAGGATGTTGATTTTGACGTAGTTATTGGCCCCGCAATGGGGGGAGTATTAGTATCCTATGAGATTGCAAGGCAGCTTGGAAAGGCAGCAATGTTTACTGAAAAGGAAGGTGAAGGATTTGTCCTAAGGCGAGGATTTGAAATTAAAAAGGGGCAAAAGGTTTTAATAGCTGAGGATGTTGTAACAACAGGAAAATCCTCAAAAGGCACAATCGAAGTTGTAAAGGCATTAGGCGGTGAGGTAGTTGGTATAGCCTGCATAGTGGATAGAAGCACAAAGGAATTTGAATACCCGATATACAGCGCCATAAGGCTTGATATAGAAACCTATGAAGAATCAGATTGCCCCTTATGCAAAAAGGGAATTCCTTTAGTAAAGCCTAAAGATAGGAGATAGACGATAGGCCCTCGAAATTTAAGTTTTATTGACGCCAATCATATTATTTATTATGGTTGGCGTCATTTTTTATTTTAAAGGATCACTCATGTTTAACTAACATACTGCTGAAAAACCAACTTTTGTTTATGAATAAAAGGGTTTTTGACAGCCTGAATAAAGTTTGAATTCTATAGATGTGGTTAAGACAAAATATAAATAATTTGTCGAATATTTACATATTGACACAAATTATTATTATTAGAAAATAATGGAAGGGGGATAAGGTTTATGAATGTTTCTAATGCTGGTAGTGTAAGGATTGGTCAAAGTTACATAACAACACCTCTTTATTATTCTAATTCTAACAACAATATAAAATCTTTAAATAATTCAAATTATCAAAGCGATAAAAATATTTCGATTGGAGACAAGATATCGAATTTTACGGATAAAGTAGGTAAAGCAGTTGAAAAAGTAGTGAATAATGTTGCATTATCTTTAAGTTATGGCCAAATAAAGAAATTTCATTTGGGAATCCAGTTAAAGTTACAATAAGTGGCAATGTAAGTAGTACTATAGGTGAAGGGAAATTTGGAGATATTTCTAATAATTTATCAAAAGATGGTAGAAATATAACAAATACACTTAGTTATCAAAATAAGGTTGGAGATATAGTTATTAACAAAAATGAAATAAATGAAATAAACATAAATGGTAAAACAATTTTACAGAATGAGTATAAATATGTAAATACATCTTTGAGTATAGGAGGAAGTAAAGTAAGCGAAAAAGGACATGAAGTTAAAATTTTTGAACATAAAATTGAGACAAAGCCGAATGCTTTGAACACAAAATCTGAGGTTACGACAACAGTTTCTATAAATAAAGATAATTTGGTTAAATCTGGTGATGTAGTAGCTATTGCAACAGGGATAGTTATTGGAGCGGCGATACATAAGGTATTAACACAACCAGTTGCCAGAAGGGGATTTGTCCATTAAAATATAGGTAGTCTAACTGACTACCTATATTAAGTTTAAGGAGGATAAAGATGAGGGGAAATTTAAAGAAAATAATAATCACGTTATTAGTGTTTTTTATAATAGCTTTAATAATAGATATGCAGGGACCAACGCCGTATATAAGGTGGTATTTTGTATTACCGAAGTATGGGAAGGTTGTTTATAACAATCATAGCATAGAGAAAACTTTAGAACTAGCGAAGAAAAATGTTGATAAAAATGATTTGGTATCAGGATATTTGTTATATAAGAATGTAATAAAAAGACAGCCGGATAATATAGATGCCTATGTTGGTATAGCTGATTTATATGGACAAGCACAAAATTTCAAAGAAGCAGAAAAATATATAAAGGAAGCTGAAAAATTAATAAAGGACGATACTCCTGATGAAAAAAAGGCCAAAATATATCACATAGCAGCTTTGATATATGATGGTTTGGCAGCTTATGCAGATGAAGAAGAAATTGACTTTTATTTAAAAAAATCACTAGAATATTTTAGTAAAATCTTAAATTTAAAAAATTTAAATAATATTGCTATGAAAGAATATAAATATTTAATTTTTAAGAAATTAGGTATCACATATTATTTACTTAATGATTTAAAAAAGTCAAATTATTATTTTTTAGAGGCTTATAATATTAAAAATGATGATGATTTACTATATTCAATAGCTGTTTCCTATTTAAGATTAGGTGATTTTCCAAATACTGAAAAATATTTAGGATTATACAAACAAAAATTTGGAGAAGATAATATAGATTTATTAATTGTTAATGGCTTTTTTTATTTAAAAAAGGGAAAAAATGATGAGGCAATGGATTATTTTAAAAAAGCTTTAAATAAGGATAATAATTATTCAAAGGTTTATCTTTTTGTTGCTCGGTGTTACAAACAAATGGGAATGAAGGACAAAGCGAAGGAAAACTACAAGAAGGCATTTGATATAAATCCATTTTACATTAGGGAGCCTGAAGTAAAAGATTACATAAAAGATTTAGGTATAGATGTTAAAGAATATGAGGATAAGATAAAACAAATTAGAGAAGAAAAATATAGTCAGGTGATAAAATGGTGAAGATAAAATTTAGATATTACTATCCGGATGCAAATAAAGTTTCTGTAGTTGGGGATTTTAATAACTGGGATGGATATGCCAATGTAATGACCAAGAATGAAGATGGAATTTGGGAGGAGGAAATTTTAATTGGACCAGGAAAACATAGGTATAGGTTTTTGATAGATGATGTAATAAAAGTAAATGATCCCTATGCGAATATTTATGTTCAAAACGAAAATGATGAGTTAGATTCTTTAATTATTATAGACGAGGAAGGACGAAGGTTAATAAATGAAAAAATATATAATGTGCACTTAGAAGATTATATAATATCCGATAGCTTTGAAAACAAAAATATTAAGAAAAGGTTTAATTTTATAGATGAGAAAGTAATAACAAGGTTGGAATTTACTGAAGTAACAGGCGTTCATACTGTAACGCTATTATGGTTTAAACCTAATGGTGAAGTTTATTATGTTACGGAAAATATATTGATAGAAAATGAAGATAAAAAAGAACAAACATTATGGTTTTGGATAAACATTAATGAAAGGATAATGCCGGGACAATGGAGGATAAGATTATTAATAGATGGTTTGATAGTTTTTGATGATTATTTTTCTATTAATCCAAATAAATATGATATTATCAATAAAAAAATCGTTTTAAAATAAAAATTCTATTTTTTTAGAAATACATTTAAATTGAGTAAATTATTAAATTAAATAAATTATTTCAAGCACTTTATCAGATGCCTTATTTTAAATGTTTTGTGGAGTTAATTATATTTTAGAAAATCTAGCATCTGAAGAAAGTGCTTTTTTATTCAGAAAATGTCGATGCTATTTATCACACCAGCGATATATTGAATGTAGAAAACAAACTTTTTTGAAAAATGTTGCAGGGAAATGAAAATAAATGTAGAAATACTAAATAAAAATGAAATTATAAAAATAATAATGTCAAAAATTCAGACGAAAATTTTAATATTGGATTTACAGGGGTGGGGCATATGAAGATAAATAAATTTGGCAAAAATATTTTCAAACTAGTCAGAAATATTTTGATTGTGATTTTTTTAGTAATTTTGGCTTCATATTTTTTTACTTTTTATCTAACACTAAAAAATTTAAAAACAAACCTTGAAAATGTTGTTGGTTTTGCCGCAAAGCATATAAGCGGAGATGAATTAAGTTATGTTTGGCAATCTAAAAGTATGAATACATTACAATATAAAAAAATTCAGGAAGATTTAGTTAATTTAAAAGTAAAATTTAATGTAAAATATTTATATACTTTATATGTAAATGGTGATAAAGTTAATTTTATAGTTGATGGAACCTTTGAAAATCCTACAGACTTAGGCTATGAATATCAATTTCATCCCGAAATGAAAAGTGCAATGGAAGGAAAAGTTACTTCTTTAACTATTCCAATCAAAGATGAATGGGGGATATTTCTAACTGGTTATGCACCAGTTAAAGATTCAAATGGGAAAATTGTTGCTATTGTTGCAGCTGACATCGACGTTGAAATTCTTTACACTTTGATAAGGAATCTTATTATTTCTTTATTAGCTATATTTATATTAGGTATAACATTAACAATTATAATTACAAAATTATATTCTAATAGGATAGTTCAGCAACTTGATATAACGGTTGAAAATATAAATAAATTAACTTCAGGTGATTTAACAGCAAAACTAAGTATTGCAACTAATGATGAAATAGAAGAAATTGTTGATAAAGTAGATAAATTTAGGCAGAGCATGAACGATATTTTAAGAAATTTTAAGAAAGATTTTGAAAGCTTATACGAACAGTCGAATATATTAGCTTCCATAGCTGGTGAATTACAGAGGACTTCACAGGAAGTTGCAAATTCTATGCAAGAATCTACCTATGAAATAGGAAACCAAACTGATGGAGTAGGCAAGGTTTTAGATTTAGTTAAAGATTTTAATAATGTTTTAGAAAATATCATTGATAACATAAAGAAAGTAGAGAAAGACACTATATCGATAAATAGTCTTTTAATTGAAGGAAGCAAGAAGGTTGATTCACTACAAATTTCAATGGTTAATATAAAAGATTCATTTTGTAAAGTATCTTCTAGTATTGAAACACTAAGCATTAATATTTCTAAGATAATTGAAATATCAAATGTTATAAATAATATTGCAGAACAAACAAATCTACTTGCTTTAAATGCGGCAATAGAAGCAGCAAGGGCCGGAGAAGCAGGAAAAGGGTTTGGAGTTGTAGCAGATGAAGTTAGAAAGTTAGCTGAGCAGACTTTAGCTTCATCAAAGAATATACATGGAATCATAGAATCAGTATTAAATGAAAATAAAGAAGCCGTGGAGAATTCGAAAAAAATGGCACAAATTATTGAAAGCCAGATTGAGAATAATAAAAATACTACGGATATATTTAAAAATATTATATCCACAATAGAAGGGCTAACAAAGAGCATAAATGAACTTTATAGTTTTGTATCTGATGTAGAAAGAGATAAACAAAATATATTAGAAAATATAGAAATATTATCTAATTCGATAAACAATATATCGGACTCTGTAACTTCTACAGCTGCAGCAACGGAGGAACTATATTCTGCTGCAGATGAGGTTACAAATTCGGCTCAAAAACTAAAAAAGATGGCAGATACTATAGTTGAAAGTATGAATAATTATAAGTTATAAAAAAGTATATAGATTTAAATTAAGGCTGGTAATTTTAAGATCAGCCTTTTTTATTTTTAATAGATATTTTCATTCACTTATTCAAATTATATACTAATGTTATTAAGATAAAAATAAAATCTTAATCTTAAGTGCCAGGCACCTTAATGGAGGATGGTTAGGATGAAGGCTTGCTTTGTGATATATTACAATAAGCTAAATAGAAACAGTTTCAATGCCCTTTCGGCGGCTTTGGCATCTAATGATGTAACTAAGGATATACCAGTATATTTTATAAAAAAGGATACGGATCTAATCAAAGATATTTATGAGCTAAAGGGAAAATATGAAAAGGTCATAGTTGGTATCTCCTTTTTTACTACTCAAATTTGGGAGATTAAGGATATTGCCAAAAGGATAAAGGATGAACATAAGGATGTTTTACTTATTGCAGGTGGCCCCCATCCAACAGGAGATATAGAAGGCACTTTAAGGATGGGGTTTGATTTGGTATTCGTTGGAGAGGCAGAGGATACGATAGTTGAATTTTTTACAAGAATATTAAATGATGAAGATTACAATGCTATAAAGGGATTAGCATACTTTAAGGATGATAAGGTCTACTACACTGGAAAAAGAGAATATGTTGATCTTGATAGATATCCACCCTTCCCATATATGCTTGGGAAGTTTGGCCATATAGAGATAACAAGGGGCTGTCCCTTTGCCTGCAACTTCTGCCAAACATCCCATATTTTTGGGGGAAAGGTAAGGCACAGAAGTATAAATAAGGTTCTCGAAGCTGCGGAGAAGATGATAAAAAGAAACCTAACGGATTTTAGAGTTATTACTCCAAACGCCTTTTCCTATCTTTCAGAGGATGGGAAAAGTGTGAACATAAAAGGGCTTGAAGAGTTTTTAAGGGAAGTTAATAGGCTTTATAAACCTAAAGGAACTGTAAATATTGGCTCCTTTCCATCGGAGGTAAGGCCGGAACATGTAAGGGAGGATACTCTTGAACTTTTAAAAACATATGCAGACAATAAAAACATAATAATAGGGGCACAAAGCGGAAGTTCTTGTATATTAAAAAGTTCAAGAAGAGGACATACCCTTGAGGATGTATATAGGGCGGTTAAATTAGCAGTAAAATACGGTTATATTCCCGATGTTGATTTTATATTCGGCCTTCCTTCTGAAACTGAAGAGGATGTTTTAGATACCATTAAATTTATGAAGGAGCTTGTAAGCATTGGTGCGAGGATACATGCCCATACCTTTATGCCCCTCCCACAAACAGCATACAGCAAAGAAAAGCCAGGAAGGATAGACCCTAAGATTAAGGAAACAATAAGTAAAATGTTAAAGGAAGACAAAAACGTAGTATTTGGAAACTGGACGGTTCAAGAAAGGCAGGCAGAAAGAATATATAAATATCTAAATTATGGCATTATTTAGTGGTAATATTTTATAAAAATACGATATAATAATTATCAAGGATAGTTTAGGGGGAATTTTTATGGAAAAAAGGTTATACAGGTCAAGGACTGATAGGATGATAGCTGGGGTGTGCGGAGGAATTGCAAAATATTTTGACATGGACCCGACCATTGTAAGGCTTTTATGGGTGCTTATTGTTATGCTCGGGGGTTCTGGAATACTTGCCTATATTATATGCTGGATCGTTATTCCGGAGGAGCCTATAAGCTAATCTTTTTTGATTAGCAAAATATATAAATTTTTAAAAATTGGGGGGATAAATTTGAAAAAACTAATTAAAGGGGGAATAATATACCCTGTTGTTGGACAACCATTTAGGGGGGACATATTAATTGAGGGTGGCAAAATAAGTAAAATTGCAGAAAGTATAGAAGATGATTGCGAAGTTGTTGATGCTTCTGGGAAATTTATATTTCCAGGTTTTATAGATGCCCACAGCCACCTTGGTCTATTTGAAGAGGGAGTAGGATCTATGTATCAGGATGGAAACGAGGCAACGGACCCTGTAACCGCCCATGTAAGGGTAATAGATGCCTTTAATCCTGATGATAGTGCAATTGAAAGGGCCTTAAGCGGAGGAGTAACTACTGTTATGATTCTCCCCGGAAGTGCAAATCCTATCGGAGGCCAAGGGGCAATACTGAAATTAAAAAGTAAAATAGTCGATGAGATGATTGTAAAGGAGCCGGCAGGTTTAAAGATGGCCTTTGGGGAAAATCCTAAGAGGGTTTATGGAGGTAAAAATCAAACTCCTTCCACAAGGCTTGGGACAGCAGCGGTTATTAGAGGATATTTTATGAAGGTTCAGGATTATATAAAGAAGAAGGAAAACGCACAAAAAGAGGGAAAGGAATTTACAGAAAGGGATATAAAGCTTGAAATAGGAGAAAAGGTTTTAAAGGGAGAGATCCCTGCAAGAATTCACTGCCACAGAAAGGATGATATATTAACGGCTATAAGGATAGCTGAGGAATTTGGATTTAAATTTGTGTTAGAGCACGGAACAGAAGGATATAAAATCGCTGATTATTTAAGAAAAAAGAATGTTCCTGTTGTTGTTGGACCGTTGTTTGGGTTTAATACAAAGCTTGAGCTAAAGGATAAAACCTATGAGGCTATTAAAATTTTAAACGAAAATGAAGTTTTGATTTCAATAATGTGCGACCATCCTGTAATCCATTTAGAACATGCCAACGTTCATGCAGGTGTTGCCCTAAGGTATGGTGCCAAGGAGGAGGACTTAATTAAAATGCTTACCATAAATGGTGCGAAGATCCTTGGAATGGAGGATAGGATAGGCAGCATTGAAGAAGGTAAGGATGCAGATATAGTAATTTGGAGCCACCATCCCTTTGATTTAAGGGCAAGGGCTGAAAAGGTTTATATAGAAGGCAATTGCGTTTACAGTATTTAAGGCCTGATGATTTATCAGGCCTTTATAAAAATTTGGGGGGAGTATTATGGAAATTTTAGATAAGATAAAGGGTTTGCAGCCAATATTTTGGGAAAATCCCAAAAAATTAAATGCAGATGATGCACTAAAGAGAATAGATTTAACTTATGAGGATATCCTTAATGCGGAGGATAGGCTTAAAAGGTTTGCACCACTAATAAAAAAGCTATTTCCTGAAACGGAAGACGGAGTCATTGAATCGCCTTTGGTTGAGATAGAAAATATGAAGCGGGAACTTGAAAATAAATACAAAAATAAAATAAACGGAAGGCTTTTTTTAAAGTGCGATAATTATCTAAAGGTTGCAGGTTCTATAAAGGCAAGGGGAGGAATTTATGAAGTTTTAAAACATGCTGAGGATCTTGCAATAGAAAATGGTTTATTATCAAAGGAGGATGATTATTCAAAGCTATCGAAGGAATCCTTTAAAAAATTTTTTTCTAATTACAAGATTGCTGTAGGCTCTACTGGAAATTTAGGTTTATCTATAGGCATTATGGCTTCAGCTTTAGGCTTTAAGGTGGACATTCATATGTCCCATGATGCAAAGGAGTGGAAGAAAAGGATTTTAAGGGATAGGGGATGTAATGTAATTGAATATAAGGAGGACTATACAAGGGCGGTTGAAGAGGGAAGAAGACAGTGTGAAGGCGATAAAAATGCCTACTTTGTTGATGATGAAAATTCAAAGCACCTTTTCTTAGGATACTCTGTAGCAGCCCTAAGGCTTAAAAGGCAGCTTGAAGAATCAGGGATTAATATAAATAAAGATAATCCTCTATTTGTGTATTTGCCCTGCGGTGTTGGAGGGGCACCAGGCGGAATTACCTTTGGACTTAAGCATGTTTTTAAGGATGATGTTTTCTGCTTTTTTGTAGAGCCTACCCATTCACCCTG
>JAOAEI010000067.1 GCA_026416875.1 Caloramator sp. | reverse complement strand
GTGTATGCCCATTGGCTAAAGTTATGAGGACTGAACTTAGAAAAAGGGGAATTAAAAAATTAAAGGTTGTTTATTCAAAGGAGCAGCCAATAAAACCCAAACTTGATGAAGTGGTATCCTGCAAGGTAGGATGTGTATGTCCACCTGGTGCAACAAGAAAATGCACTGACAGAAGACAGATTCCAGGCAGTATAGCTTTTGTGCCTTCGGTAGTAGGACTTATAATGGCTGGCGAGGTAATTAAAGATTTAGTTTTTGGAGAAAATAAGTAATAATCAATTGAGAATTTTAAAATTTTAGTTTATTATATAATATGAATAAACTTGATTAGGAGGTTGCTATGGCAGGAACATATTCATTTGATATAGTTTCAAAACCAGACCTTCAGGAAATAGATAATGCTGTTAATCAAACTATAAAGGAAATTTCACAAAGATATGATTTTAAAGGCGTTGTTGCAGAGGTTGAATTTAACGGTAAAGATGAGATAAAGATTCATGCACAGGATGAATTTAAGCTAAAGAGCATATTGGAAATTTTAAAGGCTAAGATGGTTAAAAGGGGGGTATCACCGAAGTTTTTGGATGAAGGTAAGGTTGAAGCGGCAACAGGTGGAACAGTAAGAGAAACTGTTAAAATTAAAAATGGAATAGCAAAAGAAAAGGCAAAGGAAATAGTTCAGGAAATTAAAAATACAAAACTTAAGGTTCAAGCTCAAATAATGGATGATATTGTGAGGGTATCGGGAAAAAGCAAAGATGATTTACAGGCAGTTATTCAGATGCTAAGGGGAATGGATTTTGGAATAGAACTTCAATTTACAAATTATAGATAAGGTGGGATAAGAATGGTTCAGTGCTGTTCTAAGGAAGACTTAATCAAAAGATTGAGAAGAATTGAGGGGCAGGTAAAGGGAATTCAAAAGATGGTAGAAAACAACGAAGATTGCTCAGATATACTAATTCAAATAGCAGCAGTAAGGGCTGCTATTAACAAAGTTGGAGGTCTAATATTAGAGAATTATTCCAAATCCTGCATAATCAAGGCAGCAACTCAAGAACTAGATAGCGAAAAGGAAATACAAGAGCTTATAGATGTTATTTTAAAGTTTATGAAGTAAATCTCCTGCTAGATGTGGGAGATTTTTCTTTTTTTTGTAGAAGATGAATGCTATAATTCATTTTCAACATAATTATGCAAGTTTTTATTGATATTTGTTAAAATAAAACTTATAATAAAATTAGAAAATTTCAAAAATTCACGAAAGGATGTGTTAGGATGAGCCTTGAAAATGTTAGAAAAGTCGATCCTGAGGTATATGAATACATATTAAAGGAAATGGAAAGGCAGCAGAATAAAATAGAGCTTATTGCGTCAGAAAACTTTACTAGCAGGGCTGTTATGGAGGCACAGGGTTCACAGCTTACAAATAAATATGCTGAAGGATATCCAGGAAAAAGATATTATGGTGGATGCGAATATGTTGATGTTATAGAAGATCTTGCAAGGGAAAGAATGAAAAAATTATTTGGTGCAGAACATGCAAATGTTCAGCCCCACTCAGGCTCTCAAGCGAATATGGCAGTTTATATGGCAGTTTTAGAACCAGGGGATAAGGTTCTTGGTATGAATTTATCCCATGGCGGGCACTTAACCCATGGAAGCCCTGTAAACTTTTCAGGAAAGCTTTTTAATTTTATAGCTTATGGAGTTAATGAGGAAGGATTTATCGATTATGAAGAGCTTAGAAAACTTGCCCTTCAGGAAAGACCAAAGATGATAGTATCAGGTGCCAGCGCTTATCCAAGAATTATAGATTTTAAGAAGATAAGGGAAATTTGTGATGAAGTTGGAGCTTATATGATGGTTGACATGGCACATATTGCAGGATTAGTTGCAGCAGGTCTACATCCAAATCCTGTTGAGTATGCAGATTTTGTTACAACAACAACCCACAAGACCTTAAGGGGACCAAGGGGTGGTGCAATACTCTGCAAGGAACAGTATGCAAAGCTTATCGATAAGACTATTTTCCCTGGAATACAAGGCGGACCCCTTGAACATGTTATTGCAGCTAAGGCAGTATGCTTTAAGGAAGCAATGAGCGAAGAGTTTAAAGAATATCAAAGAAAAGTTGTTGAAAATGCAAAGACTTTAGCAAATGCCCTTATGGAAAGAGGATTTAAGCTTGTTTCTGGAGGAACCGACAACCACCTTATGCTTGTAGATTTAAGAAATAAACATATTACCGGTAAAGATGCAGAACACCTTCTTGATGAAGTTGGAATTACAGTTAACAAAAATACAATACCGTTTGATCCAGAAAGCCCATTTGTAACAAGCGGAATTAGAATAGGAACTCCTGCAGTTACAACAAGAGGTTTTGGAAAGGAAGAAATGGTTGAAATTGCAGATATTATAAATTGGGTTATCGAAAATAGAGATAAGGATTTGACACCTGCGAGAGAAAGGGTTAAGGCCCTTGTAGAAAAGTATAAATTGTATGCTTAAAAGGAGCCAGCTTGCTGGCTCTTTTTAAATAATTGCTTTTAGGGTGGGGTTTTTATGTGTGATACTTTAGTTGCTCTTAAAAATTGGACTAAAAACGGATCTGTTGTTTTTGGCAAAAACAGCGATAGAGAAAAGGATGAGCCGCATGTTATAATAAGGGCCCCAAGAAAAAAACACAGTAAGGGTGAAACTGTTAAATGCACCTATATTGAAATTCCACAGGCTGAGGAAACCTATGAATGCATTTTATTTAAGCCTTCATGGATTTATGGTGCGGAAATGGGAGTTAATGAATTTGGCGTTGTAATAGGCAACGAAGCAGTTTTTACAAAGGAAAGACAGGGGCCTTCTGCACTTTTAGGGATGGATATTTTAAGGCTTTCGCTTGAGAGGAGCAAAACTGCCCTTGAGGCAGTTGAAAATATTGTTTATTTTATAAAAGCTTATGGGCAAGGGGGCAAATGTGGATACACAAAAAATTTAAGATATCATAATAGTTTTATAATAGCCGATTTTAATTCTGCTTATAAATTAGAAACAGCAGATAAAAAATGGGCCCTTAAAAAGATAGAGGATTTCGATAGCATATCTAATTCATTAAGTATAACTGATGATTACGATATGTTAAGCAGCGATGCTGAGGAGGAGTTTATATATAAAAAAATAATTAATAGAAAAAACATAAATTTTAAAAAAAGATATGAAAACAAATTAATAGCTAAAATAGCGTCAGGGGACTTTAGGAGAAACATAACATATAATTTTATAAAAGAAAAGAAGGGGAACCTTACAGTAGAGGATGTTTTTAATATTTTAAGACATCATACAGAATTAGACTCAAAAAATCTTTTTAACGGCTCAATGAAAAATATATGCATGCATCAAAAAAGCATAATTTCAAGCGAAACGACAGGTAGCATGGTGGTAGAACTTGTTGATGGACAAATTAATATCTGGGCTACAGGATCATCCCTGCCTTGCCTTTCAACATATAAACCCCTCTGGTTTATAGATAGCGATGTGTTTTTCTATGAGGAGGATTTAGAAAAGGCGGTTGAATTTTGGAGAAGTGAAAGGAAAATTATACAGCAAGTTGAAGAGGGACAAATTAATAGGGAAGAATATGTAAAAAATAGAGATAAGTTTGAAAAGGAGCTTTTACAAAGGGCAGCTTTAGCAAAAACTGATGGAGAAAAAAGGGAAATTATGAATATTGCGTGGAAAATAAAGTGAATTTATTTATGAAGATAGGGACGGTTCCAAATTTTATGGCAACTGTCCCTTTTTTTACAATAGTGCTTTTAATGAAAAAAGCTTTTTAAATGTTTAAATAAAGCATCTTAGTTTATAGCAGCAAAGCACCGGAATTTTTAAAAAAATGTTCTATTTCATGCATGTTAAGATAAACTGTTCCGATAAAGCTATGTTTTGAGTTTTTACTATTTATTGAATGAAAATCAGAACCTGCTGTATAAAATGAAAATTTTGATAATGCTAGGTTTATAAAATAAAGGGATGTATTAAAGTCTGTATTTGAGTATTTGGCTTCAATGCCGTCAAAGGGAAGGTTTAGAATTTGTTTTATGTTTTTGTTGGAGATTCTCATCGGATGGGCTAAAACAACAGATGCCCCAAAGCATCTTAATAAATTTATCCCCTCAAGAACAGATAATTTACCTTCTTTAAGTTCTAGATTTATATAATTTTTTAGAATTTTTCTTAATTCTTTATAGCTATGGGATTTAGTAAGTTTAAGAATTTCTTGAAATGTATCATTTTCATAAAAATTATTCTTAAAATACCCTAACAAATGAACACTTTCATTGTTATATTTAGTTGAAAGCTCAACGGCAGGGACTACTGAAACACCGCAGTTTCTGCCAGCCTCTATTGCTTCTTTTATCCCGTCTGTTGTATTATGGTCAGCAATTGAAATCACATCGATTTGGTTTATTTTTGATAAAACAATTATTTCGGTGGGGCAATATTTACCATCAGAAGCATTGCTATGAATATGAAAATCACCTTTAGTTAGCATATATACCCCACTTTATAAAAATAGTATCCATTTTAATATATGTAGTATAAATAATTATTGTGAATTAATTTATTTTTAATTAAATTTTTGTATTACTGTAAAACTTTTTATAAAATTAAAAATATGTTAAGTTTGTAACGATTTGGACGATAATCATTTTAGTAGAAACATTCTGAACATTGCAAGTAAATGGAGGGGTTGTAATGAAGGACTTAGAAATGCTTCATCAAAAAAACAAACTACTTATCAAGCTTTTATGGCTGTCTCTTATGCTTGGAATTGTTGTAGATATTGCAAATAAGCTTCCCTTAAAAACAATTTTAACGGTTGCTATAACAGGAAGCGTAATTTCCTTTCTTATTACTTTATTGATTATTAAAAGAAAATTTATTCCATATATAAAGTATTTAATAGCAGTTTCATTAATAATCTTTTCATTAATGATATTAAATGCATCTACTGGGTCTACTTCTTTTGTAAATGTATTGATAATATATTTTAGTATAGCTGTTATTTCCCTTTATCATGATTATAAAGTTATAGTAGTTTCGGGTATTTTAGGCCTTATCCTTACAAATTATTCCTTCTTTGCATATAGAAACACTATGTTTCAAAACGTTCCACAAAAAACTTTAATTTCATTAAATCTTTATTTGGTTTTATATACTGCAATATTAATTGCCCAAAGTAAAATAGGAGAAAATATGAGACAAGAGCTTGATGACAAGCAAAGAGAGGCAACAATAGCAAAGGGAAAGATTGAGGGAGTATTAAAGGAAGTTAAGAGGGCAGTTGAATTTTTATTAGAATTCAGTTCAAATTTGCAAAACAATGTGGAGGCAGTTGGACATACTACAACCGATATATCGTTAGCCTACTCTGAAGTTCTAAAGGGAGTGGACTCTCAAACAGTAAGTGTAAACGGAATTAGTGAATCGATTATAAACATTGATAAAAATGTAGAGGAGCTTTTAATCAAGTCTGGAGAAATGAAAAGGGCATCGAAGGAGATAGCAGAGATTTCAGAATCTGGACAAGATAGTATTAGAGGACTTTCACAGGATATCAATAGAGTCCACGAGATTATTATAGATACCGTTGAGTTAATGAAGGAACTAAATAATAAAAACAGTGAAATATCTTCAATCTTAAATGCGATAACTTCCATTGCAGCTCAAACTAATCTTTTGGCTTTAAATGCTTCAATAGAAGCTGCAAGGGCAGGAGAGCATGGAAAAGGTTTTGCTGTTGTAGCAAGTGAGGTTTTAAAACTTGCTGAAAGTTCAAGAAGGGCTACGGAAGATATTGCAAATATATTAAAGGATATAGAAGTTAAAACAAAAGATGTTGCTGAAAAGGTTAGTTTAGGTCAAGAGGCAGTTGAAACAAGCATTAAGACAAAGGAAAAGGTTGATGAAATATTTAAAAATATATTAATAATAAGCCAAAATGTTCTTTCATATTCTAATGATGTAGATAGTGGATTAGAAGGCATAAAAGCATCTTCCTCTAAGGTAAGTAAAGAAGTTCAATCTATAGCAGCCTTTACAGAAGAAAACACTGCCGCCATGGAGGAAGTTATGGCAAGTATAGAATCACAGGAGCAGAGAATTCAGGATATTATAAATAGTTTCGTTGAATTAGAAAGGATGACAAAGGAGTTAAAAATGCTATTAAATTAAAATAATCCCCACCTAAAAAGGTGGGGTTAAAAATAATTAATTTAGGGGGGATTCTTGTGGGGAATGGTATGTTTTTAACCGAGGAGGAAAAAAAGATATTAGATGGGGAATTTGGGGAAACCCTTCAAAAGGTTATGAAAACGGTCGTATTATATGGACAAACCTTTGGAGCCAAAAGACTTGTTAAGTTAGATGGACCGGTTCACCTTGTTACCTCCTTTGGCATTCCTATGCTAACGCCAGTCTTTGAAATGATGGAGGAGCTTATAAAATCCAACATAAAGGCTCGAGAACCCTTTACTGTTGATCCAAGACCTTTAGACTATAGAAATGTTCCTGTCAGCATAGCAAAGAAGCTTATTTTTAAAGTAATGTATGGAAAGCAAAAGGAATATGAAGTTCAATTGAAGGCTGTAGGGCTTAAAGATGATAATGCCTTTACCTGTGCTTGTTATCTACCTGAGGTTGGGAATATTCCTAAAAAAGGAGATATACTTGCCTGGGCAGAATCTTCTGCAGTAGTTTATGCTAATTCAGTAATTGGGGCAAGGACTAATAGAAACTCAGGAATAATAGAACTAATGTCGGGAATCTTAGGGAAAACACCGGAGTTTGGTTTTATAACAGATGAAGGAAGAAAAGCAACTTGGCTGGTGGAAGTAAAGACAAGTAATTTACCTAATCCTCAGGTTTTAGGAAGTGCAATCGGAATGAAGGTTGTGGAGGATGTTCCATATATTATAGGACTTGATAAGTTTTTGGGATTAGGGCTTTCTGATGATACCAAGGATTATCTAAAGGACATGGGGGCAGCAAGTGCATCTAATGGTGCTGTTGGTCTTTACCATGTTGAAAATATAACTCCTGAGGCAGTTGAAATGGGAAGAAATCTTCTCGTGGATGGATATAAAAGCTATATTATAGATGATGAAGAGATTAAAAGAGTAATCAATTCTTATCCTGTAATGTGGAAGAATATAAATGCAAAACCTAAATTATGTTTTATTGGATGTCCGCATCTTTCTATAAATCAACTTTATTTTTGGACGGAAAGAATAATAAAGGCTCTTGAAAATATAGGACAAAAGAAATTGAAGATAACAACAATTCTTTGTGCACCACCGGATGTAATTGATGCCTTTAAAAGGGATGAAAAGACTTACAATAAACTGATTCAAACAGGAGCCAAAATAACCTATATTTGTCCTTTAATGTATATGAATAATCCTTTATGCGCTAATGAGGCAGTTATAACTAATTCAAATAAATTAAGGACATATTCAACGGCAAGATTTTATTTAGATGATGAGATTTTGGAAAGAATTGTAAGGGGATACTAGGGGGGATACTATGTCTAAAATTTTTAAGGGTAGAGTTGTTTTAGGAGGAAATTTTAAGGGAGAAGCGGTTGTAACCCATAAGGGGCTTAATATACTCGCTTCTTTCCAGAAAAGTGCCCTTAAAAAATCTAAAAGAGTCATCTGTGCTGACCAAAATAATGAAGAGTTATACGGAAGGGATTTAACGGATAAAATAATATGCCTTCCAACTACAATAGGTTCAACAACAGGAGGAATGGTATTAGAAGCAGTTGCAAGGCTTGGAATTGCACCGGCAGCTATGCTTTTTTCAGGGCATATAGATTCTTTAGCTGCAGCAGGTGTGATTTTAAGCGACGTTTGGGTAAATAAAAGAATAATTACAATTGATCAATTGGGAGACGAGTTTTTAAACACAGTTAAGACAGGGGACGTCATTGAGATAAAGGAAGATGGAACTATTATCATTGAATAGGGGGATGGGTATGGAATATTCTAAGTTATTTGAGACTGGCTATATTGGAAAGTGTAAAATAAAAAATAGAATTATAATGGCACCCATGGGAAATATAAACATGGCTGATCCTATTGGAAGACCCCTCCAAAAGATGATAGATTATTTTACTGAAAGGGCAAAAGGAGGAACAGGACTTCTGATTACAGGATTAATTCCTGTTTCCTATGGAATAGACCCGACTGTTTCAGAGGATAATGACACTACGTATTTTCCAAGGATCGATGGCTCATCAAGGACAAGGCTCTCGGGATGGAGGGACTTAACCTATGCTGTTCACTCCTATGATGCAAAGATATTCATTCAGCTAACAGCAGGTCTTGGAAGAGTAGGCTCGCCAGAACCAGCCCTTAAGGGAAAACTTTTAAAATCTGCATCTTTTAACAGGAATTTTTACGTTCCTCAAGTTCCACATATTCCCTTTACCGATAGGCAGATAAGAAAAATAGTAAAAAATTTTGGTCAGGCTGCCGTTAATGCAAAGGTAAGCGGTTTTGATGGTGTGCAACTTCATGGCCATGAAGGATATCTTATGGACCAACTAACTTCTGCTCCTTGGAATAGAAGAAAATTTGGAAGATATAAAAACAAATTTCAATTTGCTGTGGATGTAGTAAGAGAAATCAAGAAAAGATGTGGGGATGACTTCCCGATAATATATAGGGTAGATTTAACACAAGGGCTTAGAGAATCCTATGGAGATGATATATTTAAAAAAAGATTTAAAGGTATGGAAAGGACGATTGAGGAGGGACTTGAGTTTTGTAAAGTTCTTGCAGAGGCAGGAGTAGATGCCTTTGATGTAGATAAAGGATGCTATGATAACTGGTTTTTCCCACATCCACCAGCATACTTTGATGATATGCCTTATGTAGAGGAAATTGCAAAAAGATTGAAGGATTATTTTAAAAAGGAAGGAATAAAGGCTAAGGTTATAGCAGTAGGAAAACTTGGAAAGCCTGAGGTAGCCGAAAAGGTTTTAAGGGATGGTTTTGCAGATTTTGTTATGCTGGGAAGACCACTGCTTGCAGATCCCTATTGGCCTAAGAAGGTTTATGAAGGTAGGGTAAGAGAAATAAACCATTGTATAGGTGATCAAGAAGGATGTATTCAGTCCTTTATATTAGGAGGACATCCTTGCTGTGCTATAAATCCTTATACTGGATTTGAAGATTGTAAAAGAATGGAAAGAGCAGAGAAGATAAAAAGAGTTGCTGTTATCGGTGGAGGACCTGGAGGATGTGAAGCCGCAAAAACAGCCTTTTTAAGGGGACATGAGGTTACTTTATTTGAAAAGAAAGATAAGCTGGGAGGACAACTTCTGGCAGGCAGTATTATGAAAATTAAACATGATGTAGCAAGATATATAGAAAACTTAAATTATCAAATGAATTTATTAAAGGAGAAAGGTTTAGATATAAAGCTTAATACAGAGGTTACAATAGAGGATGTTAAGGATAAATATGATGTTATAATCTGTGCAAATGGTATAAAGCCCTTTATTCCTAAAATTGAGGGACTTGAAAGGATAAGATATATAGAGGCAAGGGAGCTTTTGATGAAAAAAATGGAGATTCCTAATGATGTAAAAAAGGTAACAGTAGTAGGCGGAGGACTGGTAGGTTGTGAGGTTGCTTATTCCCTTGCATATGAAAAGGAATTAGAGGTAACAATCGTTGAAAAGCTTCCTGATCTTATGACAGGCGTAGTTCATGCAAATAGATCGATGCTTCTTTGGATGATGATGGGAATGGGTTCACCATCAGGCAAGAAGGAAGATGCAATTAAAACCCCAATTAAGGCTTTTACTTCATCAGAAGTGGTAAAGTTTGATGAAGGAAGGATTTATATAAAGGCAAATAAAAAAAGGAAGGACCCTTATACCCCCTGGAGAACTTTGATTCCAGAAAATATTCACAATCCTTTTGAAAAGAAGCTTGATCCTAAGGATATGGAGGAGGTAATAATAGATACCGATTATGTTGTATTTGCTACAGGTGGGCTGGCAAATGA
>JAOAEI010000066.1 GCA_026416875.1 Caloramator sp. | reverse complement strand
GCTATATATAACTTCATACATTCGCTTGGGATTGTTATATCAATACCAAATTCTTCTTTAATTTTATTAATTCTATATATAACTGTATTTCTGTGAATATATAAATTTTTAGACGCTTCATTAATGTTCATTCCATTTTCAAAATATATCTTGACGGTTTTAATTAATTCATTGTTTTTATTCTTTAACAAATTAATATAATTTTTTAAGTATAAATCTTTGTTTATATCATTTAAATCATTTAACAATAACTCAATAGAATAATTATCATAACTTAATATATCTTTGTTAGTTTTTCTTCCTATATCTATTAGCTTGTTTGCTATTAAAAATGATAGGTAATAATCTGACAGATTAATGCATGTTGGACCAATACCAAAAATAAACTTGAGCTTGAATTTTGATACCATTTCACTTTGCACATAATTACAAAAAGAATTCGGATCTTTGTGACTAGAAACTATAACAAACCTATCTTCGTTAAAATTAAAAACTACATCATTGATTTCGATTTTTTTTCTTAAAAAATTAACTATATTTTCCTTTAATTCTTGAACTTCTACTTCTTTTAAATTATTATTGCTAATGAACTCGCTAAATCCTATAATATCAGCAACAATCAAATTTTTTTGTCTTTTAAAATCAAAACCAATCAACTCAGCACGACCTTTAAGTATTTCAAGTTCATCTTCTTTAATGCTTTTGCTATTAATTAGTTCTTTTATAAAACTTATCATTGCTTTAAAGTGTAAGGTTTCGTATTTTTTGTTTTCGTATTCTTGAATCATAAGTTCAACTAATTCTTTTATTATTTTTCCATAACCTATTATTTCATTTGGTTCGCCTGTTATACCAACCACAACGATTACTTCATTATTATAAAATATTGGTATGTTAATTCCTTTTTTTGTCCCTTTATAAAAATTGATATTTTTGTCATCAATTATGACATCAGTTTTTTTAAAAGCTGCCATTTTTGAACCTTCGTGTATTGTCCCAATTCTACTTGAATCGCCAGATGCAATAATTATTCCTGAAGTATCCATAATATTTATGTTTTTACCTAGTATATTCATAAGCTTATTTACAATTTTTTGATAATCCTCATTGTGCAGCATATTTATCCCCCTTGTTTAAAAATAAAGAATTATTGATATGCTTTGATAATAATATTCTAAATAAACTATAAAAATGAATAAAGGAAAAAATTAGTTAATGTAGAAAATATCAAATAGTTAATTTTTAATTTTGTGGAAGGTGAAAATATGAAAAATATTACTGTGGTATTGACCTTGGAGGAACGAAAATAAACACAGTAATTATTACTAAAAAAGGTGAAATAGTTTCTTCTTATACCTTGCCAACATTAGCCCATGAGGGACCTGAAAAAGTTATTCAAAGGATGAAGGAGACGGTTTATAAAGTATTAGAAGATGCAAAATTAGATATTTCTGACTTGGAGGGCATAGGGGTAGCATCACCGGGGCCATTGGATGCCAAAAGGGGAATCGTTTTAAACCCACCAAACCTTCCAGGGTGGGTTGATATTCCTTTAGTGAAAATATTAGAGGATGAATTTAAAATTTCTATAAAGCTTCAAAACGATGCAAACTCTGCTGCTTTAGCTGAATACTACTTTGGTGCTGGCAAGGGGACGAAAAATTTTGTATATATAACAGTAAGCACAGGAATAGGCGGAGGAGCAATAGTAGATGGTAAATTATATGATGGGGCAAACTCCAACGCAGCGGAATTTGGACATGCAAGTATAAACTTTGATGGTGAAAGGTGCCACTGCGGAAACTATGGATGCTTTGAAATGTATGCATCAGGAACAGCCCTTGCTAAATTTGCATTAAAGGAAATAGAAAATGGTAGGGAAAGCATTATAAAAGATATAGCAAAGGATGGAAAAATAACTGCAAAGGATGTATTTGAAGCCTACAAAATGGGAGATAATTTGGCTAGAGAGCTTATTGAAAGGGAAGCCTTTTATCTTGGTATTGGGATTGCAAATATAATTATGAACTACAATCCGGAGGTTATAGCATTAGGTGGAGGAGTAGCTAATGGTTTTGATATATTATATCCAATTATGATCAAAACAGTAGAGGAAAGATGTTATAAGGCAAGTTTTGAAGCGTGCAAAATTGTAAAGGCAAAGCTTGGACAAAACTCCGGTGCAATTGGTGCGGCTGTTTTAAATATTAATTTTTGAAAGATTAAAAAAATTTAATTGACATTGAATTAAAATCTTATTATCATTTATTTTAAATATAAACGCTAAAATCGATGCGTGAAAGAAGTAGGCATTGTAGGTAGTTAAAGCGAGTCGGGGACGGTGGAAGCCCGATACGATCCTCTATGCTGAATGGGTTCACAAGATGCAGGGTGAATCAAGTAGCCCGAGCCGGATTTCCCACGTTATAGGGATAGGATGTGTTGGCATCCGAAAAAGATGAGCTTTTTGCTCAATTTAGGTGGCACCGCGAAGGCACTTCGCCCTAAAAGGGTTAAGTGCCTTAATTTTTTTAAAGGGGGATGTGTTATGAAAAGGGAAAAATTTTCATCAAGCTTTTCAGTTTTTTTAGCTACTTTAGGTTCTGCCATAGGTTTGGGGAATATATGGAGATTTCCATACATTACTGGAATGAACGGAGGAGGAGCCTTCTTATTTGTTTATTTGATATGCGTTTTACTTGTTGGAATACCTGTTATGATAAGCGAATTTTTCATAGGAAGAAAAACGCGATTGAATCCTGTTCTGGCCTTTGAAAAACTTGGAGGTAGAAAATGGAGTGTAGTAGGTTATATGGGCATTATTGCCTCCCTTCTGATCATGTTTTTCTATAGCGCTGTGGCAGGATGGGTATATTCATATACCTTCAAAAGTTTGATGGGTAAATTTAATGGGGTAACATTAGAAACTTCTAAGGAGATTTTTATAAATACCATAACAAACCCTAAAGGAGTTATTCTATGGCAGATAATTGCCCTTTTAGTGGTTGCTTTTGTTCTTGCTATGGGTGTTAAAGGAGGAATAGAAAGGGCAACAAAGATATTAATGCCTATTTTATTTATACTAATTTTAATTTGTGATATAAGGGCTTTAACTTTAGAAAACTCCTTTGAGGGGATCAAATTTTTGTTTGCTGTGGATTTTTCAAAGCTCAAGTCAAGTAGCATCTTAACTGCCTTAGGACTTTCGTTTTTTAAACTTTCTTTGGGTGTTGGGGCTATGATAACTTATGCTAGTTATTTTACTGACGATGATAATTTAATGTTGACATCCTTAAACGTTGCTCTATCAGATACATTAATATCCCTTCTTGCTGGAATTGCAATATTTCCTACGGTTTTTGCCTTTAATATGGAACCATCCTATGGCCCCGGACTTTTGTTTATAACACTTCCATTGATATTTTCAAAACTTCCATTTGGAAATGTTCTTTTATTTATGTTTTTCCTCTTAACTTCAATAGCAGCAACGACGGCAATGTTATCTTTAGTTGAAGTTTCAGTTGCATATTTTATGGAGGTTAAAAAAATAGATAGAAGAAAAAGCGTATTTATAGTTACATGCATCATTGCATTGTTTGGTAGTTTAGCAGCCCTTTCAGTTGAAGGGAATGTTTTATCCAATGTAAAGATTTTAGGAAAGTCAATTTTTGATACATTCGACTATCTATCATCTAATATTCTCTTGCCATTAGGGGGAATTTTGATTTCCGCTTTTGTAGGGTATTTTATAAGATGGGAAGAGGTTGTTTTAGAAATTGTAAAAAATCATGAATATAGAAATTCAGTTTATTTGAGGGTATTACTGTATGTTTTGAAATATATAACACCTATTTTAATATTAGTTATATTTATAAAAGAGTTATTTTAAAATTTTAGAAACATATTCGTGATTTGTGATATAAATTACATTTTTATCCATAGAAAATAGATATAATAAAATCAAAAAATTAAAGTGGTGATGAAGATAGGGTAATGACGATGCCTAAGGGAGGAATGCTAATAGGAGTTAAATTAGAAAATTAAAATGAATTTATTAAAAATGGATATGCAATAATAGAATTGGAGGGATTATTAATGAGTGGACAATTTATTAAAAACATTGAGCATAAGGCGATACTTGAGATGGAAAGCCTTGTTCAATACCAAGAGGGGACGGTTGTTAGTAGAACCATAGCCCAAAGCAAGGCCCACAGCGTAACTTTATTTGCCTTTGACAAGGGTGAGGAAATTTCAGCCCATTCAGCACCAGGGGATGCCCTTGTATATGTATTGGACGGTGAGGTGGAAATTACAATTGGGGATGAAAAATTTTATTTAAAGAAGGGGCAAACGATAGTAATGCCAGCTAACATTTCCCATGCCCTCTTTGCAAAGGAAAGATTCAAGATGCTTCTTATAGTGATATTTCAATAACTTAAAAGGGTTGTTTCAACATTTTGAAACAACCCTTTTAAATTATTTTTATTTTGCTATTTTAAGCTTAAGTTTAAATAAATCTTCTTCGGTTTGATGTTCTTTATGCTTAAGGAAGATTATATCTTCAGTCATATTTTCCAATTTCATATAAATCTCAGTATGACTTGTAGCATTTATAGCTTCTATATCATTAATTTTCTTTTCGATGTTATCAAGTTTTTCAACGACTTTTAAAAGCTGCGTTTCTATATTTTCTACCCTTGTTTCTAATTTTATTTGATTAGCCTTAAGGTCAGCGATGTCGCTCTGCATTTGAGCTTGGTTAGCCTTAAGATTAAGATCGGCGATGTCGCTTTGCATTTGCACTTGGTTAGCCTTAAGGTCGGCGATGTCGCTTTGTATTTGTACTTGGTTAGCCTTAAGATCGGCGATGTCGCTTTGCATTTGCACTTGGTTAGCCTTAAGGTCGGCGATGTCACTCTGCATTTGAGCTTGGTTAGCCTTAAGGTCAGCGATGTCACTCTGCATTTGAGTTTGAACATTTTCTATTTTATCAAGTTTTTCTAATATCAAATTTAATATTTTTTCCATTAAGAATTCACCTCCAAAGAGCTATTTATATTATACAATAAATATTCAATTTTAGAAATAAACTTATTTATTTCTTGACCTAGAAAATATTTACAGGCATAATTAAAGTATATATTGTAAAATTTTAGGGGGGATAATGTGGGTAATTTAGATGCTAAGAAGCAGGAACTTAGGGAGTATTTAACTAAAATTGAGTATCTGCAAAGCTTATTGGGACTTGTTCATTGGGATATGAGGGTGAATATTCCTCAAAATGCAGTTCCTTATAGGGGGGAAGTTGCGGGATTTTTGGCAGGTGAGCATTATAAGTTAATAACATCAGACAAGGTAAAGGAATTTATCGAGTATTTCTCGAGTGTTGAGAATCTTGATGAAGTAACAAATGCAGCAATAAGGAAACTTAAAAAAGAATACGACCAGACAATGAAAATCCCAGAAAAACTCTATGTAGAGTATGTAAATTTGGTATCAGTTGCAGAGAGCGTATGGGAGGAGGCAAAGGAAAAGGGAGACTTTAATCTTTTTAAGCCCTACCTTGAGAAGATAATAAATTACAACAAACAATTTGCAGAACTTTATGGATATAAAAATAAAAGATATGATGCCCTTCTTGACAACTACGAAATGGGAATGACGGAAGAGGAACTTGATAGAATATTTATGCCCCTTAAGGATGCTATAATAAATTTATTAGAGAAACTGAAGGAAGCCAACTATGAGCCAAAGGATTACATATTAAAAGGATATTACCCAATAAACAAGCAGAGGGAATTTGCAAGGATTATAGCAAATAAGTTAGGTTATGATTTATCTTCGGGTAGAATAGATGAAAGTGCACATCCCTTTACCATAGAATTAGGAGTAAATGACATAAGAATAACAACAAGATACGACGAAGAAAACTTTATAACAGGCCTTTTATCGAATATCCATGAAATAGGTCATGCTATATATGAGCAGAATATCTCTCAAGATTTAAAAGGGACGCTTTTGATGAATGGAACTTCGATGGGTATCCATGAATCCCAATCTAGATTTTATGAAAATATAATAGGAAGGTCAAAGGAATTTTGGAGAAACATATATCCTGATGTTATAAGCCTTTTCCCTGAGCTAAAAAGGCTTTCTGTTGATGACATATACGATGCAGTAAATTCAATAAAGCCTTCCTTAATTAGGGTTGATGCGGATGAGATAACCTATAGTTTGCATATAATTATCAGATATGAAATGGAAAAACTCATGATCGATGAAGATATTGATGTTGATGAGCTTCCTAAGATATGGAATCAAAAATATAAGGAATATCTTGGCGTAAATGTGAAAAACTATAGTGAAGGAATACTGCAGGACGTTCACTGGTCAGGTGGCATGATAGGATATTTCCCATCCTATGCATTAGGAAACCTTTATGGTGCGCAAATATTAAATGCTATGATAAAGGATATCCCAGACTTTAATGAAAGAATAGAAAACGGCGATTTTTTAAGTATAAAATCATGGCTAAATAAAAACATCCATAGATACGGTTCATTATATACACCATCAGAACTTATAGAAAAGATAACAGGGGAAAAACTAAATCCAGAGTATTTTATAAAAAGATGTGAAAAAATTGTAGAAGAAAAATTAAGATAGTCTGCCCGCTTGGGCAGATTTTTTCTTAATTTGGATAAAATAAATAATGGTGATTAAAATGAAGGCAGGTTATGTTGAAATTTATGAAAAGGGCATTTTAAAGGAAATCGTTGAGGACTTTAAAAAGCACTATGAATGCTGTATGCTGTGTCCGCACGAATGCAGAGTAGACAGGAGAAAGCAGTTAGGATACTGTAGAGCTACAGATAAGGTTTTAGTTTCAAGTTATGGGCCCCATTTTGGTGAGGAGAGCGTTTTAGTTGGCGAAAATGGTTCAGGAACTATATTTTTTGGAAACTGCAATTTAAGATGCGTATATTGCCAAAACTATGACATAAGCTTTTATGCTGAGGGCAAAACAATATCAAATGAAGAACTTGGGAAAATTATGCTTAAAATTCAAAACGTATATAAATGCCATAACATAAATCTTGTAACCCCTTCCCATTATATAACAAACATACTTGAAGCACTTTTTTATGCAGTTGAAAAAGGCCTTAATATACCTATCGTTTATAATTGTGGTGGATATGAAAAAGTTGAGATACTAAAAAAACTAGAAGGAATAATAGACATTTACATGCCGGATTTTAAGTATTTGGACGATGAAAGGGCTTTAAAGTATTCAAAGGTTAAAAACTATGGTCAAATTGCAAAAGAAGCCATTAAGGAGATGGATAGACAAGTTGGAGGAATAAGAATAAATGAAGAAGGAATTGCAGTAAAAGGGCTTTTAATAAGGCACCTTGTTTTGACGGAAGGATTGGAGGATACTAAAAGTATATTAAAATTCATTAAAGAAGAGCTATCAGAAGATGTTCTAGTTAATATAATGGATCAATATTATCCCTCCTTTAAGGCATTTGACTACAAGGAAATTTCAAGAAGATTATCAAGCAGTGAATATAAAGAAGCAATAGATTTTGCACTTAAATTGGGGATTAAAATATATTAAGGTTGCCGTGAGGCAACCTTTTATTCTTCCTTTAATACGATGTTTAACAAGAAGGCTGTTATAGTTCCAGTGCTTATACCTGAACCGAAGAACATCTTAAGAGCCTGTGGGAGATGGGATATAAAATCAGGCCTTACGGTAACACCAAGACCTAACCCTATGGAAACTGCAAGGATTAAAAGATTTCTTGTAGTTAGTTCACATCTTGAAAGGGTTTTAATTCCAGCAGCTGCTACCATACCGAACATTACAATTCCTGCCCCACCCAAAACTGGATTTGGCATTATTGCGATTAACGCACCAATCTTTGGGAATATACCAAGCAGCATAAGAAGGATTGATGCTACTATCATAACGTATCTACTAGCAACCTTAGTAAGTGGAATTAATCCAACGTTTTGGCTAAAGGATGTATTTGGACCTGCACCAAAGAATCCAGCAAGGAAACTACCAACACCATCGGCCAAAATACCTGCAGAAACTTCTTCGCTTGATAAAGGCTTTTCAGAAGCCTCACCTATTGCAATAAGGCAACCTACAGTTTCTATTGTTGTAACAAGGTATGGAGCTATAAAAGGCAATACTCCCACGAGACTAAACTTTACCCCGTATTTAAATATTCTTGGAAGTTCAATCCACTTTGCATCTAAAACAGGCTTAAAGTCTAAAACACCAAGGAAAGAACAGATTATGTATCCAAAAAAGATGGCGATTAAAACAGATGCACTACTTATGATTCCTTTACCATATTTATTTAAGAAAAGGGCAATTAAAAGAACTATCATTGCAATTGATATGTTTTGAAGACTTCCATAATCAGGAGCACCATATCCTCCTGCTGCCCAGTCAATTGATACAGGTAAAAGGGTTAGTCCTATTAAAGTAACAACAGTTCCTGTAACTACTGGTGGGAAATATTTCATTAAAGGTTTTATAAATCTACTTAATATAATTTCTACAAAGGAACCTAAAATCGTTGCGCCAAAGTAGCCAGGAAGCCCCATGCTTTTTCCAACTAAAATTCCAGCACTTACAAAGGAAAAATCTGTTCCCATCATACAAGAGACCCTTGCACCGCATTTTCCAATTCCTTTTGCTTGAATAAAAGTTGCAAGACCTGCCATAAATATTGCTGCACTAACAAGATAAGAAAGATCGTCGATTTTTACTCCAATTGCCTGTCCAACAATCAAAGGAACTGCAACGATACCTCCAAAGGCAGCCAAGATATGTTGAAGGGCTAAAATGATGCTCAAAGCCAGTGGTGGTCTGTCATCAACCTTATAGACTATTTCGTTCCTTTTAATTGTCGTTTGATTAACAATCTCACCCATATAATACCCCCCTTAAACTAATAAAAACCTCAATTAAAGTTTAAATGAAATTGTTTGTAATTTATTAACAAAAAAATATGTCGTAAATTTTGTTTTAAGGGGGCTAAAGGTAAAAATTAAGGAATTTCAATATCTTGAAACTATAAAATTTATATAAAAATACCGGGCACAATATGAAATATTGTGCCCGTTGATTAAACGTTATTTATATTTATTCCATAGAATATTTCGGTCATTTCTCTATTTAACTTCTTTAATATTTCTGACTTTTCTTCCTCTGATAAGCTGTTTTCATCAATATCAAATAGGTAGTTTGAAAGGTCAAGGTTTTTAACCTTCATCTTTGTATGGAATATATTTGACTGATAAACGTTCATGTCGATAAGATCATATCTTCTTAATATATCTTCTTCGATGTAGTCTTGGATGGAGAAAATTTCATGATCAATAAAGTGCTTTCTGCCATCTATGTCCCTTGTAAAACCCCTAACTCTATAATCAATGGTGATTATATCAGAATCAAAACTTTTAATTAAATAATTTAAAGCATTTAAAGGTGATATTGTCCCACAAGTTGAAACATCTATATCCACTCTAAAGGTGCAAATATCTCTTTTTGGATGGCTCTCAGGGTAAGTATGAACAGTAACATGGCTCTTATCAAGATGAGCTACAATGTTTTCCCTTGTTGGAGTTAAAATCCCCTTGTTGCAACTTGGATCAAGAACGTATAAAGGAACTTCTTCCTCAGAAATAAGTATAGTAACACTTGCACCTTGAGGATCATAATCCTGCTTTGCAATGTTTAAAACGTTAGCTCCTATCATTTCGGTAACATCTGTTAAGATTTTTGTTAATCTTTCTGAGTTATATTGCTCGTCAATATATTCGATATATCTTTTTCTTTCGTCATCGTTTTTAGTATAGCAGACGTCATAAATATTAAAGCTTAATGATTTTGTTAGGTTGTTGAAGCCATAGAGTTTGATTTTACCATTCTTTTCCTTTGCCAATTTCATCCCCTCGTTTTCAAAAATTTATTCGACGAATTTGATTATAAAACTTCTATTTTTTTTGTCAAGAATTATTTTTTACCTAAACAGTAAAATATATTATAATTATAATA
>JAOAEI010000065.1 GCA_026416875.1 Caloramator sp. | reverse complement strand
CGCCGTATACCAGGCCGGTATGTGCGGTGGTGTGAGAGGACGCTGAATAAAATAATTATTCAGCTCCTACTCGATTTGAAAAATTTTATTGAGAAGCAAAGTTTGTAATAATTCTAAAAAGGATAGAAAAGTAAATCTAATAAGCTTTAGCATTTAAAATAATAGCAAAATAGGCGAATGCAAGGGGATACTTCACAGGATTGAAAATAAAATCTATCAAAGGCATGAAGGAAATATTTTTCTTTATAAATACTTAATGAAATATGTTATAATAACCTTGAGGAATGTAAGATGGAGGGAAAGAAATGCTTTTTATAACCCTGTTTGAAAGGATGGCCATTGTTGCTTTAGCAGCATATATTTTTACCCATTCGCCTTTGTTTGAGAAGTTTTTTAAAAAGAATTTAAGTATATCCGACAAAATAGCACTGATAATTTCTTTTAGCATATTTTCAATTTTAGGGACTTATCTAGGAGTTAGGGTAACGGGCGGTGCTATAGCAAATATAAGACCAATTGGGGCGATAGTTGCAGGGTATATAGGAGGTCCAATTGTAGGGGCAATAGTCGGTGTTATTGCAGGAGGACATAGATTATTGCTTGGGGGATTTACCGGTTTTGCCTGTGCTATTGCTACGATAATTGAAGGCCTTGTAGGAGCTTATTTTAGAGGAAAAAGCAGTGAACTATCGCCATTTCTTGGTCTCTTAGCTGGAGTTGTTGCTGAAACTATTCAAATAGTCCTTGTATTATTATTGGCAAAACCCTTTTATCTTGCTCTAGAACTTGAAAAGGAAATCGGGATTCCAATGATAATTATCAACGCGTTAGGAGTAGCAATATTCATCGATATCATTAAAACTGTCAGAAGACATTATAACGAAATAGCAGCCATAAATGCTTTGAAATCTTTAAATATTGCAAAACAAGCATCGGTTTATTTAAAAAGGGGATTAAATAAAAAAACATCTTTAAAGATTGCTGAAATTATTAAAACCGATGGTAGCTTTAGAGGAGTTTTAATAGGAGATAAGGATCAAGTTTTAAGCTATATAGGTGATGAATTGGATGTTGAAACTATAAATAATCAAGTTAAAGATTATTTTAAAAATCCTGTTGAAAAGATAGTTATGCTATACAATAGGAATAATGAAGAAGTTTATTTTTATTTTGTCCCCCTTATAATTAACGATGAAATGGAGGGGGTTTTAGGGATAGAAATAGATTCTTTAGATGATCATGATAAAAGATTTAAGGAGTTTTTAAGGGAACTTGCTGAACTTTTAGCAATTCAAATAGAAATATATAAATTAAATAAAAAGGTTGAAACTGCTGCACTATCGGAATTGAAGGCTCTAAGGGCTCAAATACATCCTCATTTTTTATTTAACGCGTTAAATACAATTGCTTCATTTTGTAGATTAGACCCTGTAAAGGCGAGGGATCTTATTCTAGATTTATCTAATTATTTTAGAGGGACATTAAAATCCGAAGAGTTTGTTACATTAAACAAGGAGCTTGAGCTTATTGAATCTTATCTTAACATAGAAAAGGCAAGATTTGGGGAGAGAATAAAAATTGAATATGAGATTGATGAAGGTCTAAAGGAGATCATAATTCCGCAGTTTATTTTACAGCCTTTAGTAGAAAATGCCATAAAGCATGGACTTACTAAAAAGTCGGATGGGGGAATGGTAAAGATTAAAGTCCTAGAAATTAAAGATAAAATTTTCTTTGAAGTTAGCGATACGGGTGTTGGAATAGAGAAGGAGAGATTACAGAAGATATTAAAGAACAGCTCAGGCATAGGTCTTAAAAATATAAACGATAGGCTAAAGATTTATTATGGTGAAGGAACAACGTTAAATATTATATCAGAAGATGGAGCCGGAACTAAAGTAAGTTTTGAAATCCCAAAGGAGGAAGCATATGCAAATTGTAAATTGCATAATAGTTGAGGATGAAATGCCTGCAATTGAAGAGCTGAAATTTATACTAAAAAATTATGATTTTATAAATATAAAGGAAATATTTAATGATGGAAGGACGGCCTTAAACTGGTTAAAAGAAAATAAAGTAGATGTTGTATTTTTAGATATTAATATGCCGGAAATGAGTGGACTAGATTTAGCAAAGGAGATAGCTGTTTTATATAAAGAAATTTACTTTATTTTCATAACAGCCTATGAGGAATATGCACTAAAGGCCTTTGAGGTTGGGGCTATTGATTATATATTAAAGCCCTTTAATGAGAAAAGAATTGAAAAAACTTTAATCAGATTAAGGGAATATATTGAAAAATATGCTGATAAAAATTCATTGGAAAAGAGCATTAAAAATTTAGTTGAAAGGTTTGAAGGACAAAATAGGATTAAAAAATTAGCGTGTGAAAAAAATGAAAAGATTATTTTATTAGATTTAGATTCTATTTATTTTTGCTATATTGAAAATGAAAAAACATTGGTTAAAACAAAGGATAAAATATATTTTACAAATTATACTTTAAATGAGATTGAGGAAAAGACCGGATTTTTTAGAATTCATAAAAGTTATTTGGTAAATTTAAATAAAATAAAAGAGATATATCCTTGGTTTAATGGGACTTATAAGATTATTATGAATGATGATGAAAAAACAGAACTTCAAGTAAGCCGCCTAAGGGTTAAAGACTTAAAGGAGGCCTTAGGGATTTAGTGCATTTTAGGGTAAAAATTTTGCATTTTAAGTTTAGTTTTTGACAATTTACCCCTCAATAATTGTCGGAAAAATTTGAAATGTGATAGCATAAAGGTGATAAAAAATATAGGAGGGGTAATATGCTATCCTTTATCGGAGGTATTGTAGTTTTAGTATTAGGTTATTTTATTTACGGTAAATTTATTGAAAATCTTTTTGGGGCAAATGAAAACAGAAAAACTCCAGCCTTTACGATGCAGGATGGGGTAGACTATGTTCCAATGCCTACTTGGAAGGTTTTCCTAATTCAGCTTCTCAACATAGCTGGTTTAGGACCTATATTTGGTGCAATTCAAGGTGCGCTCTTTGGACCTGTTGCATTTCTATGGATCGCTTTAGGTAGTATATTTGCAGGAGCTGTTCACGATTATTTATCAGGTATGATTTCAGTAAGACATAATGGTGCAAGCTTATCGGAGATTCAAGGCGTTTATTTAGGAAAGAAAATACAAAATATCATGAGAGTATTTACTATAGTTTTACTAGTTCTTGTAGGTGTAGTATTCGTTACTGGACCTGCAAAACTACTTGCGGCAATAACTCCTGATTATATGACGCTAACATTCTGGGTAGTGGTTGTATTTGCTTACTATTTCCTTGCAACTATTCTTCCAATCGACGTTATTATAGGAAGGCTTTATCCACTATTTGGTGTAGCACTTGTTATAATGGCGGTTGGTGTTGGTGGAGGAATTTTATTAAAGGGTTATCATATTCCAGAAATACAATTTGCAAACATGCATCCTAAGAACCTACCAATATTCCCAATGATGTTTATAACAATCGCTTGTGGTGCTATTTCAGGTTTCCATGCAACTCAATCACCACTTATGGCAAGATGTATGGTTAATGAGAAAGAAGGAAGAAAAGTATTCTACGGGGCAATGATAGCTGAAGGAATAATAGCAATGGTATGGGCAGCTGCTGGTATGGCCTTCTATGGTGGCGTTCAAGGACTTGCTGGAACTTTAGGAAAAGTTGGTCCAAGCGGTGCAGTTCTCGAAATAACAAAGACATTGTTAGGACCATTAGGCGGAGTTCTTGCAATGCTTGGTGTTATTGCTTGTCCTATAACCTCAGGGGATACGGCCTTTAGAGGAGCAAGACTTATGATAGCTGATATGATAAATTATAAGCAGGATAAAATAACCAAGAGATTACTTTTAGCAGCACCTTTATTTGCAGTGGGTATAGCTTTAACATTTATCAACTTCGATATAATTTGGAGATACTTTGCTTGGGCAAACCAAACTCTTGCAATGGTTACTCTTTGGGCTGCAGCAGTTTATCTTGTGAAGAAGGGTAAGAACTATTGGGTTGCAGCTGTGCCAGCAACATTTATGTCCTATGTAAGTTCAAGTTATATTTTGCAGGCTAAGGAAGGTTTTAAACTTCCAGCAACAATATCAAACGTTGCAGGAATAATTATAGCTATAGCTCTACTTGGAATATTTATGACAGTAGGAAAAAGATTTGCACAAACTATAGAACTTGAAGAAACAGCATAAACAAGGGAGGCGCATTGATCAAGAATCAATGCGCCTTTTTTTAGGGACGGTTCATAAACATTATTTATAATTTCTTTTAAAATGTTGTTATAATCTTATGCTAATTATATGAAAAATGTTGTTAAAGAGAGATGATTTAAATAAATTTGATCTCATTATAAATATTTATGAAATAGTAAAAGAAGATAACGATGGAAACTATTGACAATATATATAATATATACATATAATTATTTTAAGTAATAGGTTAAAATTTTAAGGTTTTTAATTAAAAATTTGAAAGGAGGAGATGCTATGAAGAAATTAATACCTGTTTTATTAATGGTATTAATTATTTTTAACTCTACGAATGGCGTTTTTGCTGAACAAAACAGAATGAATTTTATTACACCCAATTTATTACCTTCAGAACCATATGCCCAAATTATTTATGAACCTGTTTATAAAATTTATACAAATAATGATGTAAAAATAGCTGCTGAATTTATAACTTCTTTCTTAATAAGCAAGATACCAGTCTCGATAACTAAAAACTTTTTATTAAATTTTGTATTAAATAAATTAATCTCTTGGACTGATTCAATAAAACCAACTTATGTTGGAGCATGGGGTTGGAAGACTTACAGTTATTCAGATAAATGTTATATATATTATGTGACATTAGTTCATTATTCCGATAGTTCTTTTAAGAATCCAATTCAAACAAGCATAATTGAAGTAAAAAGGGAATATTAATTTAGGTAAAATTGTAAATTTTGTTAAATTAATATGTTATAATAATAGTAAATAGAATAGCCATTTAAAGAATAAAAAATGTAGTAACCTTATAATGTTATATATAATTATAATTCTATACATTTAATCTTTACGAGGAGGTGAAGAATTGAAGATTAATAAAGAATTTTATAAGTATTTAGTGTTATTTTTATGTTTAATAGCGTATATGCTAAAATATAAAGTTAATAATCCGATTACTTTATTATTAGTGGTGCTTATTTTAGGAGTTATTTTAATATACAATAAAAAATTAAGCAATTTTATAATCTTTCATAGAATAAAAGCAAATAAAATATATTACTATTTGTTTATTATATTATCTGTCATTATTATTTATATTACTTGGTCTAAACCAAATGCAATATTATTATATACACTAATTTTATCTGTTGAAATGTTAATAAATAGGGACGGTTCATAAATATTAATATGAACTGTCCCTTGTTATTATTGGTAAAAAGTGATAAAATAAACCAAAAAACAAAGGAGTGATATTATGGTATCAGAAAGATTGTTTAATGCTCTTAATGATCAATATAATTTTGAGCTTTATTCTGCTCATATTTATATTGCCATGGCGGCATACTTTGAAGATCAGGACTTAGAGGGATTTGCTAACTTTTTTAAAGTGCAAGAACAGGAAGAAAGATTCCATGCATCAAAATTTTATACATATATAGCTGAGAAGAATGGAAGAATCAAGGTAGATGGTATTCCAGCACCTGAAAACGATTTTGAATCGATAATTGATGTCTTTAAAAAGGCTATTGAGCATGAAAGAAAGGTTACAGAAAGAATTTATAATCTTATGAATATTGCAATGGAAGAAAAGGAACATGCAACGGTGAGCTTTTTAAAATGGTTCGTAGATGAGCAGACTGAAGAGGAAGCTATGTTTAATAAAATAATCAAAAAGTTAGAAAGAATTAAAGATGATCCAAATGGAATCTATATGCTTGATGCAGAACTTGCACAAAGAGTTTTTGCTCCTCCAACAGCTTAGAGGGACGGTTCATAAAATTATCAAATTTCTTGCAAGTAAAATTATTAAACAAAGTATAAAAACAGCATTTTAATATGACAAAAATATGCAAATTTTAAGCCCCGTAAAGGATTTACATTTAATCCCCACGGGGCTTTTACAAAAATTTTAACCTATAAAGTTATGAAATTTTCTGTAGTTAAATTATATTTTTTATAAATTTGATGAACCGTCACTAATTCTTTGATATACATAAAACGGTATTCCAATAAGCATCAATATAAATCCATACATAACAACTTCTGCACCTGTGCCGTATATTGCATAAATTGAGTAAGCAAATGCTAAAAGTGCAAAGAAGGAGTTTTTAATAAAATTAAGTAGGTTAAATTTTTCAGATTTATTTCTTAAAAGAAGTATTTCAGCTGCAGCAGTAAATGAATATGCAGGTAAAAATGCTAAAGTTGCCAGTAAAAGCATAAAGTTAAAGGCAGCTGTAAGGCTTGATACATAATTCATTATAAGAAGAATATTTGCTGCAATTCCGCTGATTATTAATGATGCTGATGGAGTATTGTATTTTGGATGAACCTTTGCAAAAATTTTTGGGAACATATTGTCTTCAGCAGCAGCAAAGGAGCTTCTTGCAGTAACAAGGATCCATCCTGAAGTTGCACCAAGGGTTGATATAAGGGCACCTAAAGCTATAAAGGTTCCTCCCCAAGTCCCACCTGTTGCAAAGTTTATAATATCCGCTAAAGGAGCATTTGATTTTGCAAGTTCAGCCTGAGGCATTGCACCTATTGCAAGGAGGCTTATTAAAATGTATATTGCAGCAGTAATTAATGTCCCATAAATTGTGCTAAGCTTTATATTTCTTTCAGGGTTTTTAATTTCTCCAGCTGGAATTGTTGCACATTCAAGTCCAACAAAGGACCAAAGCGTAATTGCAATCGCTGCAGGGATTGTTGACATTCCAGCAACCTCAGGTGCTGAAACAGTTGAAAAGTATGAAGGATTAAAATGCATTGCAGCAATAATTGCAAAAACAATTAAGGGAACGATTTTTAGAACGGTTGTTATGATACTTACTATTCCAGCCTCTTTGACTCCTTTATAATTAATATAGGTTAATACCCATAGGATTGCTGAAGAAGCTATAAATGCAGCAGCTCTGTTATTACTGAAAATAGGGAAAAAGTATGAAAGATAATTTATAAGTGCAGTGATAATAGCAGCATTTCCTACCCAAGAGCCAACCCAATATGTCCATGCAATTAAAAAGGCAGCAAAGTTTCCAAAGGCAGCTCTTGTATAAACTATAGGACCTCCGGTTTGAGGCATTTTAGTTCCCATTTTTGCAAAGCTTAATGCGATAAGCATTGAACCTAAAGCTGTGATTAACCAAGCAATCATGGTCGCCTTTGGATTTGAAGCAGCTGCAAGACCTTGTGGAGCCATGAAAATACCAGAACCGATCATATTACCAACAACTATCGCTGTTGCAGCCACAAGACCTAATTCTCTTTTAAGATTAGTGTTATTGTTCTCCATTTTTTCACCTCTATTTAAAATCTTTCTGCCCGGGCGTTTTTTAAAAATCATATTAATAAATATACAACATTTTTCGACAATGTCAATATAAAAATTAATAAATATGCAAAGTTTTTATATTCTAAATTGGATGAATTGCGAAAAAATATACAAAATAATGAATTAATATGATAAATATTTTATTTGAAGTTCACACATAATCATTTATAATTATTTTTATAAGACTTTTTTTGGAGGTGCTGAAATGGGAAAATCAAAAGTGTATTTTACGGATCTTAGAACTAAACCTGGTTACAATATGCTGGATAAACTCGAAAGGCTTGTAAAATCCGCTGGAATAGAAAAAATAGATTTTAAAAACAAATATGTAGCTATAAAGATACATTTTGGTGAACCTGGCAATTTAGCATACATAAGACCTAACTATGCTGCAAGAATAGTTAAATTAATAAAGCAGTTGGGGGGTAAGCCCTTTTTAACGGATGCCAATACTTTGTATACAGGAAGAAGGCATAATGCACTAGACCACCTTGACGCTGCCTATGAAAATGGATTCAACCCTTTAACTGTAGGTTGTCAAATAATTATAGCTGACGGTTTAAAAGGAACAGAGTATAGAGAAATTGAAGTTAATTTAAAGCATACCAAGTCAGCTAAGATAGGCTCAGCAATTGCAGATGCGGATGTTATAATCTCAATGAATCACTTTAAAGGGCATGAAATGACGGGATTTGGAGGAGCTTTAAAAAACATTGGAATGGGTTCAGGTTCAAGGGGAGGTAAGCTTTTTATGCACTCCTCATCTAAGCCGGTAATAAAGCTTAAAAACTGTGTTGGTTGTGGAATGTGTGTAAGAAGCTGCGCTCATGATGCAATTACTTTAAATGAAAACAAAAAAGCTGTAATTGATTACGAAAAGTGTGTAGGCTGTGGTCAATGTGTTGCGGTATGCCAATTTAATGCGGCACAGGTTAAATGGGATGAAGCAGCAGTTGTTGCAAGCGAAAAAATAGCGGAATATACCTATGCAGTATTAAAGGATAAGCCTCATTTCCATATAAACTTTATTATGGACGTTTCACCAAATTGTGATTGCTGGTCAAATAACGATATGCCAATTATTCCTAATTTAGGTATAGCTGCCTCCTTTGATCCTGTTGCCCTTGATAAGGCCTGCGTTGATATGGTAAACAATGCGCCAATGCTTCATGGATGTGCCCTTGAATCCGTTGAACATGTTCATGTGGATGGAGAAGTTGATAAATTTACAAGCCTATATCACAAAACAGATTGGAGAGCTGCATTAAAGCACGGAGAAGAAATTGGACTTGGAAGCCTTGAATATGAGCTTATAAAAGTATGAAATAAGCTGCCAAATGGCAGCTTATTTTAGTTCAATTATATTGCTATAGTCCACCTTAAAATATTCATCCTTTCCAATTGCAATGTGTCCTGATTCATAAGGCTTTCCATCTAAAGAAATATATACTTTGTCTACGTTGTAATAATCACCAAGAGTATTTACAAGGCTTTGAATAATCATAGCTTCAAGGGAGGAGCCGGCATTCATATCGCTTACAAATTCCTTTGATAAATCGATATAAACTTTATTTTCGTTAGGTATTAAAGATAAGCTATTTATTTTTGAATTTGGACCAAGTATTTTAGTTAAGCCTTTCTTTGGAGAAGTTCTAAGAAAAGAATCAAGTTTTTCAATTATAGTATCATTTGTTTTGAATTCTAGTTTTTGCTTTATATAAGCTATTCTATCATTTTCAAAATCCGCATAGTAAAATTTAACGGTTTGGATTACGGAAGCATTTTCTTCTATTTTTTCAAGGGTAGTTTCTATTTTATTATCATTATATTCAAAAACGCTTTTGACATGCCCGACGTTTAAAACATAGTAGTCATAGGTTTTGTAATCTTTACCTTCTGTCGTAACTTCCAGTGCCTTAAATGAACCATAAGGGGTTACTATTTCCTTTTCTAAATTAGAAATATATCTTTTATTTCCTTCCTTTGTTGTCCAGGCTGTTCCAACTTCAATAGGTTCTTTTAAAAGAATTTCTGGATCTTGATTTTGAGAATCTATTATATTATCCATATAATAGAATTCCTCCTGAGATTTAATAAGCCTAAGTTCTCCATCTTTGATTTCATAAACTTGAGCCAAAGTTGTCCCGGGATTTATTACCCTTAGCTGAATGCGATTATCCTTTATAAAATCCACATAAACATCCTTTTCGGCATATTCATTACCTATGCCTTGGTATTTCATTCTTCTGTCAGCAACAAGGGGGAAATAATCTTTAACAGTATATTTCTTAGAAGGTTCATTATTTTGATTTGGACTTGGCATTTTTTGTGCGCAGGATATTAAAAAGAGCGATAAGAACAATACGACAAATATTTTTTTCATAAAATCTACTCCCTTCTAAAATGGGATCCTAATATTATTATTGCATTAAATAACATAAAAGTCTACAAAAAAAAGAATGAGCTAAGGGGCTCATTCTTCTTCGATACATATTTGTCTTTTAGATATTGCATATATTGTTTTATAGGATATTAT
>JAOAEI010000064.1 GCA_026416875.1 Caloramator sp. | reverse complement strand
GCTCTTTATTGTGTTTGCGATTTTAGGAATCATAATCGGGCTTTTGCTTAAGGGAGATATTAAAAAACTTGACGGTTCAGATTTAAAGGGAATTTATATTCCAATTATTGCCTTTTCAATAGAGATAGTTTTATTTACCCTTGTAAGAAAGGGACTTCTTGAAAGAGGACTTATAACCTACATATTTTATCTTATACAATTTATATTGATTTTCATATTTGCCTATTTAAACAGGCAAAACAAAGCAATCATCACAATTGCAATTGGATTTTTATTAAACGCCCTTGCGATATTTTTAAACGGGGGGGCAATGCCAGTAAGCCCCGATGCTGCTGTTGCAGCAGGGCTTTATCCATCAAAGGATAGCATAAACATAGCAAAGGAAGGTTTATATGTCCTTCAAAATGAGAAAACTTTATTTTGGTTTTTAGGCGACATTATCCCTGTAAAATTTATAAGAAGTTATGTTGTTAGCATAGGCGATGTATTTATATGTCTTGGGGTTACGTATTATATAATAAAAAGCATGAAAAGGGCTGAGTGATCAGCCCTATAACCATATCTTTTTAAAGCTCTTTAAAACCCTTTCTCTATCCTCCTTATATGCTGCCTTTCTAATTAGCTTTTCTACATATTCATCCTCATCCCACTGTTTTGTCCTTAAGTAGTAATCCCTCGAGATATCATAAAAATCCTTAGGGAAAAGAAGATAAGCATAAAGGATGTTTATTTCATCCTTAGTTAATTTGCTTATTTTATTGTAATTATCCAGTATTATATTAATCGTTTCAATGGTAAAGGCATTATCCTTTAGGGCTTTGTTTATAAAATTAGCAATGTCGTGAACCCTCGTGTCCAAAATACATAGGTCAAAATCTAAAAAATAAATGTTTTCATCGTTTCCCATCAAAACATTATGGTGGGCAAGGTCATGGTGGCAGAATACATAATCTTTAATATACCTATACTGCGAACCTTTTAAATAATCCACAGCTTCCTTTGATTTTTCAATATTTATATCCACATTTTCCAGAAATATTTTGTCAAATTCGGTTTTATAGTAGTGCATCTCTGCTATTTCCTTAAACTTTTGAAGGTCCTTTATTCTACTAAATAATCTTTCCACCATTTTGCCAACTAAGCTTTTTTTATCATAATATTCTATTTCCTTTGAAGCCTCATGGAACTTGGCAAGGGCCATCGCAACATTTTTTAAATCCAATGGATTTTGATAAAGGGCCTCCCTGCCGTCAACGCAGTCCAATACTACATATACTTCGTCGTTATATATTAAATAGGGTTTCCCCTCCTTTGTAAGCCTAAAGTTTATAACATAAGGATAATTTTCTCTTATTTTTTTTAAAGAATTATATATAAATTCTAAATCCTCTAAGGGGTATTTAACCTTTTTTAAAATCTTCATCCCCTGATCCGTTGTTAGGATAAATACTGACCTTACAGGATGTGCCTCCTCAACCTTTAAATTAAATTCATCGAACATCCTGTCGTCTAAAAAAAAGTCAGCAAGAAATTTTTTATCCTTAGGCATTAAATCCACCCCTTACACCCCCAAAAGGTTGCATTGATTATCCTTTAAAAGTGCCTTTTCAAGTTTCTTTTCGAAGTCTTCTTCTTTGCCCTTTAAATATTTTGAAGCAAGCTTTAGGGTATAATATGGGAAGGATACATAGGCCTTTATATACTCCCTTGAGTTTGAATTTAATCCCCTATACTTTTCATATTCAGATATTACTATATCGAAGATCTCTTTTCTGCCCGTCCTTTGAATTCCCCTTTTTATAAGCTTTGCTATATCCTCTTCTATCATGTTGTATCCCGAATCAAATATCCCAAATAAATATATCCCTCTTTTTGTTTTTATTGCTGTATCCCTTGACAATGCATTAAGGCAGATCTCTCTTTTTTTCATACTCTCCTCTAATGCTGAAAGATATTGTATACTTCTAAAGGTTTTCATAACCTCCTTTGCCCTTTTATAAATTTCCTCCCAATAGGGCTCAAGGGCAGCTTCAAAGGGGGTTTTATTTTGGCTATCCTTCAATTTTTCAAAATCCCTTAGATACCTTTTATATCTTTCTGTGAGTTTCCCCCACTTTACATTTATCTTAACTCCAGGAGGCGGGACAAATCCTTCTGCTGCCTCATGAAATTCAGAAAGGACCCTACAAAATTCCTTTATATTTTTATCCCCATCTATCTCAAAGGCTCTTCCTTCAACCTTTTCCGTATCTATATATAGCCTTTTATTTTTTATTGTGTAGAGTTTTCCTTCCTTGTTATATCTTATTTCAACCAAATTTTTAAATCCCTTTTTAAATAAATACTCCTGCAAAGTTCTTGCAAAGACTATCTGCCACTCTTTACAATCAACTTCCCTTAACATTATCCCACCCCTAATGCCTTTTTCTCTTTTCTTTATTCTGTCTTTCCATCATCCTTTGAATTTCCCTTTCAATTTCCTCTTTCTCCCTTTTTAGTTTTTCATATTTTTTCTCTAGCTTTTTTAGTTCTTTAAGCTTTTTAATGTCCTCTTTGATATCCTTTATCTTCTTTTCCATTTCCTCACTCATACCATCACCCTAAAATATTGATTTAAAATTATTTAAAAATCTAAACCTTTCCTTATAATCATCAGTAACCTTTAAAAGCTTTTTTAAAAAAAACTCCTCGTCCCATGGCTGCTTTTCAACATAGTATTGAAGTCCTACCTGCCAAAAATCCTGTGGAAATTCCATAAAGCAGTATATCAGGTAAAGTTCATCTTTATTTATGGGAGTAAAATTTGAATAAATTGAAATTATATATTCTAATGTTTCCATATTCCAATTGCCATATCTTAAACTTCTTATTATGATGCTTGCAAGATCATGTAGATATGAATCCATTATGCAATAGTCAAAATCTATGATATATATATTTAATAAATTATCTATTAAAAAATTATGGTTTGCACTGTCATGATGGCAGAATCCCTTTAAGGCCTTGTGATTTTCCATTATCTCAAAATACTTTGATTCCTTAAGATTTTTTATGGCATCAATGGCCTGTTTATAATGAAGGCCAACAAGTTTAAGATATATCTCATCAAACTGAGTCCTTTCAGGCTTTGAAACTATAATGGATTTAAAAAGCAAAAGCTGATTTAACCTTTTTTCAAATTTTTCAATCCATCTTCCATATAGATTTCTTCCCTTTACCCTTTTAAAATCAAAATTCCTTGACTTTATATGCAGCTCCCCTAATGTTTCAACAGCCATTTTAAGTTCAACTAAGTTTTTAAAATCAGCATGCCTTGCGTTTGCCCAATCAGTTAAAAAGGCAAAGCCTTCCTTTAGCTCAATATAGTCATCACCATCCTTCGTTTTTATTATAGGTAAAACTTTCTTAAAACCGTTATTAATAAGATGCATAATGCAGGCGAGTATAAATTCAAATTGCTCTCTATCATATTTTGATACCTTTAGGCAATACTCCCTTCCGTCTGAGGTTATTTTATAAACGTTTTTGTATTTTTCTATATTTGAAACTTTAATACTATATTTATTTTCTATTAGCCTAATTAATTCTTCCATATAGCTCACTTTCAAAAGCAATTCTATTTTATAATATGTAAATATTTAATTTGTGTGATTAAATCCATGCACAAAATTAGCATTAGTGTAATATAAATAAAATATAAGCATAATAGGAGTGATTAAATGAGGATTGCTATAGATGCAAGGGGATATAATTGGTATACTGGAACCGGCATTGGAACATATATTCAAAATATAATTAAATATATATCTATTTTAGACAATGAAAATGAGTATCTTCTCTATTGGCAGGGGAAAAACTACGATGAAGTTGTAAAGGAAAATATAAGGACCTGTATAACCTCACGAAGGGGGCATCGTTTTTTTGAGGAATATTTTATCCCTCAAAACTTAGTAAAAAACAAAATTGACGTATATCACCTTCCCCAAAACGGTATAGGATTTCCCGAAGAAAAAAAAACAAAAATAATAACCACAATCCATGATCTTATTCCCTATATAATGCCTGAAACCGTTGGAAAGAGTTATCTTAAAAAGTTTTTAACCCAGATGCCAAAAATCATTCAAAATTCTGATATTATAATAACCGTATCCAATCACTCAAAAAATGATATTATAAGATTTTTTAACATAGATGAATCCAAAGTTAAAGTTACCTATCTTGCAGCTGAAAAATATTTTAGGCCCCTTGATAAGGAGTTTTGTAGAAAATATCTTAAATCAAAATACAATATAAATTTTGATTTTCTTTTATACCTTGGGGGTTTTAGTAAAAGAAAGAATGTAAAATCAATAATTTTAGCCTATTCAAAGCTTTTGAAAAATTTAGGTAAAGACATAAGACTTGTTATATTAGGGCAGGCAAAGGATGAAAAGGATGAACTTGAAAGGATGTGTTTAGACCTTAATTTAAAAGAAAAGGTTGTATTTACAGGATATGTGCCCTACGAGGACCTTCCTTATTTTTATAACGCCTCAACTATTTTTTTATACCCTTCCCTTTATGAAGGATTTGGCCTTCCACCCCTTGAGGCGATGTCCTGCAAAACTCCCGTAATAGCCTCCAATGTAACATCTATCCCTGAAATCGTAGGCGATAGTGCCCTTTTAATAGATCCTAAAGACATAGATGCCCTTCAAAGGGCTATTGAAGATCTTCTTTCTGACGAAAAACTTCGAGAGGATATTGCCAACAAAGGGTATGAAAGAAGTAAACTTTTCACGTGGGAAAAGACCACCAAAGATACAATAAATATATACAGTGCCTGCCACTTGACTTTTTGACATTTGGACATTTACATTAAATTCCAAAACAAAAGCACCAATTGCTATATACAGCAATTGGTGCTTTTATCATTTCTTTTCTTCATCTAAAACGTTTTTAGCATCAAAAACTCCAGCCTTAATAAGCCTAAAAATAATTTCCGAACGGCATTCTATAATATCCTCAAGCTTATCTGCAACCTTTCTCATATCAAAAACTATATCTAAAAATTCCTTAACCTCATGGGTTTCATTAATAGTTATATTCTTTATTATACTTGCCGTATTAGCAAAGTTTACACATATATATGACAATTTTACCAAAACATCCGTTAAAGGAGTCAACTCACATTCAACAAGATTTTTAGCATTTTCATACTTTAAAATATATCCTGCCTTTTCTAAATCTTCACCCATAAACTACACCACAATTTTGCTATATTATATTTTATTCAAGGAGTGCCTGCCACTTGACTTTTTGACATTTGGACATTTACATATTTTTCCGGTTCACTTAATGTAAAATTTATAGTTTCAATATATTATCTATTGATATCCCTGCTGAAATAACGCCTTTCCCGTCCTCCCTTTTAATTGCCATAAATTTAAAAAGTTCACCTGTATCTAATCTTCTGGTTAATGGGTATATTTCATAGTCTTTTTTGGACCTTACAAAATCTTTATATCTTTTATCCAGTTCAAAAATATTAAGGCCAATAGCTTCTTTCGTCGTTGCGTATTCAAATATTCCTTTTTCATTTGCATAATATATATCATTTATTCCAAGTTCTCTGCACAGTTTATAAAGTGAAGCCTCATCCAAAGGTCCTTTATATTCCTTGATTCTAATTGCAATCTCCTTTAATTTGCTAAGTTTTCCTTCATCTATAGAGTCCTCAAGAAAATTATTACTTAAGTTCGATATATCAAGCATTACACTGTTTAAGTTTTCAACTATTTTCCTTTGCTTTTCCATCATATCAGCAGTAAGCTTTATATATTCTTGCGTTTTATCATGGGAAATTTTTAGTGCATTTATCTTATCCTTTGTAACTTCTACAGAAGCTTTAACATCCTTTGAGCCTTCCTTAATTTCATCCACCTTAACATCTAAGTTGTTGGAAGCATCAAATATATCCTTTAGTGCCTCATCTACTTTAAATATTATTTGGTTCATATTTTTCATTTTTTCACTGCTTGTAAAGCTTATGGATTGCATTTTTTCTATAGAATCTTTTATATCCTCAGTTAAATTTTTTATGTTTGTATTGAAGTTTTTTACCTGTTCTGATAGTTTTCTAACCTCATTTGCAACTACTAAAAATCCCCTTCCAAATTCTCCTGCCCTTGCTGCTTCTATACTTGCATTAAGGGACAACAGGTTTGTCTGGTTAGCTATATCATCAATACTTGTTGAAATTTCAAAAATGCTCTCGGATGTCTTTGTAAGCTCCTGTGTAATCACTATGTATTCCTTATAGATTTCGACTATATCATTAAAGCTTTTTATTATATCCTTTATAGTTCTGCTGCTTTCCGAAATAACCTTCATATTTTTACTTGATAGATCCTTTGTTTCACTCGATATTTTTTCAATAGTATCTATATTTTTTATAATATTATCTGACTCTATATCAATAAGATTAATGCTCTTATCATCCTCTTCAACTAATTTTACAATTTCCCTTGAAAAATTCGCTGTTTCCTTAGAAGAATTGTTTAACTCATTGGTTGATATATATAAATTTTTACTAACTGTTGCAAGATTTTTGGATGTTTCCTTTAAATCCAATTTGCTCTCATAAGTAACTATCTTTTCAATAACTTTTTCCCTTCTTACTAAAAAGTAGGTTAATATAGTAGCAAAAGCAGTAGCAAATACTATAGCACCAAGGGGATTAAGAAACATTAAATTAATTTTTGCTATTATGCTTGCTAGAACTATTATTCCAATAAGCTTTAAATAATCCATGTGTCTCACCCTTTTCTTTTTAATTGTATTATACTTATTCTACAAAAAAATAAAAAATCCTTCTTTAAAAAAACTAAACTTAGGTGCTAAGCACCTAAGTTTAAGTTTATATAAATCTCTCAAGCTCTTCTATATTTGAAATCTTCTTTACAAGATCCTTTATGCTCTGACTCCTATCCTTTGGACAAATTAAAACAACATCATCAGTATCAACGATGAGCATATCCTTGACACCTATAGCTGCAATAAGCCTCTTTTCACCTATAATCGTAGTATTTCTTACATCAAGAACTGCAGCCTCGCAGTTGGATATTACATTGCCATTATCATCCCTATTCAAGAATCTTTCAAGGGATGTAAAGCTTCCAATATCGTCCCAAACAAAATTAGTTGGAATTACAACAGCCCTGTGGGTTCTTTGCATAACGCCAAAATCAATGGATATTCCATCTATCTTTTCATACTCTTCCCTAATAACCCTTTCCTCATCAGGAGTTCCTATATACTCATAAATCCTCATAAGATTCTTATAAAGATCCGGAAGATACTTTTTAATCTCCCTAAGCAGTCTATCACCACTTTTTACCAAAGTTGGTTAAACTTTCTCAACTTCTATTGTTATTATAACACAAGATTAAAAATATTAGTATATGCTGTGATAATTCAATTTTTTGTCGTATATATTAGTAGTGAGTAATTGATGGAGGTGTTTTAAATGAATTTTAATTCAATTTTCTATGAGAATTTTAAACCTACAGAGATAAGATTATTACCTCTAAATGACAAACTAAAAGGTGCATTATTCGGTATGGATATTTTTACAATTCAGCAGAAATTCATTCTGGATGAGTTGAAGCTTAAGAAAAAAGGTGCATTTAGGTATATTTATCAGGGAATACGAGCTAGTAATGAAACTTTAGCTCTCTTTCAATGTGAAGGTTATGTAATTGGTATGGGTGTAATCGAAGAGGTTGTAAAATATGATGAAAAACAGGAAGATTTATATAATGGTGAAATTAGATTTATTCCCGAATCCTTAATTACTTTTTATCCAATTAGTTTAGAAGAACTCAATAGATTCTGGCCTGACTTAAAAGGGCTTTCAAGAGCAAAGCAGCATCTTGATGCAAGTAAATTCTATCAATTTTATCTTTTTCTTCAAACAAGACACTTGTTTTATTAAAAAAAACTGTCACTTGGACAGGTTTTTTATTAATCCTCTAATCAATCAACATCCCCATCATCAGCGAATCATAAAACTTCCCATCAATCATAAATTCCCTTCTAATAATTCCTTCTTCTGCAAAACCAATCTTCTTATAAAGTCTAATTGCTCTATCATTATCACTTCTAGTTCTTAAATTTATCTTTCTAATAACTTTCGTCTCCTTTGCCCAGTCAATCAAATATTTTATCAGCTCTTGGCCGATTCCTTTACCCCAGTATTCCTTTAAAATGCTTACTCCAAATTCTCCTACATGGGCTAGTCTTTTTCTTGCACCGCCACTAAAAGATAGTGCTCCAATTATTTTCCCATCTACAACTGCAACTATAAATAAAGCATTATCTTTATTAATAAAACCTTCTATTATGCTTTTTTCTGCGTCTATCGTTATATTCAATTCACCAGGACCAAAGGTTAAAAAATCCGATTCCCCTCAAATTACATTCATATAATCAATCATCGCTGCTGCATCATCAACTGTAATTGGCCGTATGATAACCTTTTTATCGTCAATTATTAATTCCTTCATTCCCATCGCCTCTTAAAAATTACTTACTTGATATTTTATATCTATTACCATTAAAACACAACGTTTTTTTTGAAGATGTATTAAATTAATGAACATAATGATATTATTGTTAATATATGCTAATGTGGGAGGGGATTATTATGAAGAAAATCATAATAACAAACATAATATTATTTTTAACAGTTATAGGGACAAAAATCAGGTATTTTATTGAAGCTAGAAAAGTTAGTCAACTTACACCAGTAGAAGTTAGTGTGGATTTTAACCATCTTTACGTTCAGATTAGTAATGATGGTTTTATCTGTTACACAGATTTTTCGATTTACGTTTTACTAATAGGATTATTAATAAATCTTTTCTTTTTATTTAGAACAAATAAAAGGGAACTTTAATTTAGTTCCCTTTATAAATTTCTATTTTTTGTTTACCTTCAATAACGAATAGCCCAAAATCAAAAATATGCTAGCATAAACCGCCCCGTCAAAATATGCCTTAAAAAGCTGAAGGCTCCACCTTTCCTCACCAATTATCAGCCTGCTAAAAAACTATGAATAGTTATCCCATCATTAAGGCTTGGAACAGCTGCAGCTACAAAATTTACACCAAGGCAGATTGCTACAATAATACAAAGCAAAATTAAAGGAATAAACGATTCGGAAAATCTAAACTCATTCTTTAGTTGTTTTTTCATATAAAAAAACATAAAATCCCAAGATTATTAAGGTTATAGCTACAAACCACATATGAATCCCCCTATACAGTATCTTCATATAAATTCAAATTCCCCTACCCCTCATCAAAAATCTCTTTCATTTTGATACAAATAGCATTTCTAATACATTTTTCCCTAAATTTTATAAATATCAAAAGAATTTTAATTTTTAGCAATTCTATTTCAAAATTTCGTCCATTCTAAATATAAGATCTTTAAATACATTACAGTATATACACTCATTGAATGTGTATTTATGAGGTTCACCATACTGTCCTTCACTATTTAATATATATACAAACACGTTTTTTGATTCAGGATTAACTATCCAATACTCTTTAACCTTAAACCTTTCATATAAATAAAGTTTTTTCACATAATCAATCGATGCATTTGAAGGTGAAACAACCTCTATTATAAAATCAGGTGCACCTTTACAACCCTTATCATCTAATTTATTTTTATCACAAACAACTAAAATATCTGGTTGAACAACATTTTTACATAAATCTTCATTTTCACCTTCTTCAATTAATCTCACATCAAATGGTGCAACATATACTTCACAATTTAGACCCTTTTCAGATAAGAAATTCCCTATAATCCTTGCTCCCTCGGTAACTATTTTTTGATGAACTCTTGAAGGTGCTGGAGTCATAGAATAAAATTGACCATCTATAAGTTCAACCCTTGTATCTCCATCAAAATTTAAATAATCTCTATACGTATAAATATTATGCCTTTTAGGAATTGCCATATAACCACCCCTCAAATGTTCTTTATATAATTTTACCACAAGATCCCAACAAATAATCAATAATTTAATATATCAAATGTCAAAAAGTCAAGAGGCTGACACTAATTGCATATAAATTAATAAAAATAAATAATCATGTCCTTTGGTGATTTGAAAATGCTTCAAAAAATTGTTGTTAAATCACAAAATGATCCTACTTTATTAAATAAATTATACACTCAAGCAGTTCTTAAT
>JAOAEI010000063.1 GCA_026416875.1 Caloramator sp. | reverse complement strand
AGATGTGTATAAGAGACAGCCATAAGACATAGCCATTTCCTTTAATTCTTCAAGGGCTTTAATTTGCTCTGCTAATTCCTCCCTAAGTCTTATAACATCGTCAGTCATTGCTCCATTTAATTTCCTTTTATCTTCCTTTTTCTTTTCAATTAAAAAGTCTGCACCATAAAGGGGTAGTCTTCTATAATCCCCTATGATTCTTCCTCTTCCGTAGGCATCTGGAAGACCTGTTATAACCCCTGTTTTTCTTGCAAGCTTCATTTCATCTGTATATGCATCAAAAACACCTTGATTGTGGGTTTTTCTATACTTTGTAAATATTTCAACCATATTAGGGTTTACTTCATAGCCATAAGCCTTTGCTGCATTAACTGCCATTCTGATTCCGCCCCATGGGTTTACAATTCTTTTAAGGGGAGCATCAGTTTGAAAACCTACTATTACTTCATTTTCCTTATCTAAGTATCCAGGTTTATATGCGTTAATGCCTGAAACTGTATCAGTATCTAAATCGATTATGCCTTTTTTGATTTCTTCTAAAAGAAGCTTTTTAGCCTTATCCCAAACTTTGTTTGTTCTTTCAGTTGGTCCTACAAGGAAGGATGAATCCCCTTCATAGGGGTTGTAGTTCCTTTGAATAAAATCTCTAACATCTATATCTTCAGTCCATTTGCCTGTTACAAATCCATTCCATTCATCAAACCTCATAATAAAACCTCCTATTAGATAATAATTCTTTTTCGTATTCATATTATATTATATTTTTTATTCTGTTGCAATAGATTTTTTCTTGTATTTACTATATTTATTTTTCTGTTATATTTTTTTTATATATCTGTTATATTATTAACTATCAAAATTATTTTTTCTTTTTAGCAAACGGATACTTTTATATTAAAACGTCAAAAAATTAAGTAGGAGCTGAGTTTAAACCTTAAACTCAGCTCCTAAAAACCTTTTATTATTGCATTCCTTCCCTCAAACTACCATATTCAATAATTGAGCCCGTTTTAGAAACAACAACGATTAGTTTAGTATTATTTGCTGCATAAAAATCAACGCTTTCCCGAAGGATTTTTTCTATTTCTTTTTTATCATAAACTTTTTTAACATCTTTAGATTCCAAATAGGATTTTATATCATCAACTATTTTTTCTTTGTCTTTTATATTGTCTTTTATTTTGCCTTTAGCATCGATTATCGCGATATAACTAACATCTTCAGGCATTATCCTAACATTTTTAAGTAATCCCTTTTTATCCAGCCATTTTTCAAAGTTAACATAATTTTTCTTAAATTTTATCCAAACTCCATCACGATTATAAAATCCAGATGGGTATTTGTTAGAGCTTTCCTTTTTTATTTTTATAAAAATTTCTCCCCATGATCCATAATAATAATCAATCATACTTTCGTATTTTTCATCATAGCAATCCTTTATTAAATTTTCTAAGGCTTCTTTAATATCCTGTTTCTGTAAAAACTGAACTTCCTTTGAAAGGGCTCCAGGACCATAGATATAAATCGAAGATATATCATCAGGATCAACCATTAAAAGATCAATATTTGTCTTTTTATATTCATAACTTTCATATATAGGCTTTAAATATTCCTTGTAATAATCATAATCAATGGTGTATTCTCTATATATGCGTTTCCCATTTTTTAGATTATACACAAAATATGCTGTTACACCATTAATATCTCTAGTTTTTCTATCGGTAACTATTTTTTTATGAAGCTTAGCAACCCTATCAATATATTCCTCCCTGCTAGATTCAAAAAATAATTTATTTTTAGTCATTTCATACTCATAAATTCTTGAACCAAAATAAACACTGTTTACCTTTGAAACATCCGGCACCTTTCTTTCAATTCCAAATGCATCTTTATTGATTAGACTAACAAAAACGGCTACAACTAATAAATAATAAACCAATCCCTTTAAATCATTAAGCCTTATTAAAAATGTCTTATTTAAAATCATTTCGGCTATTACATAACCTACAACTGCACCTATAACATATCCTGAAATTAACTGATACGATTGAAAAATGTAAAACTTGCTATCATTGAATATTAAGCCCATAAAGAGCATAGCTAGCAACGTTAAAGTATATTTAAAAACCAGCTTCAATGGTTCAAAAACCAATACATCTCCAACCTTTTCAGCCTTTCTTATTTTAAACAAAATTTGCGATAAAACAATCAAACCAAGAGCCATTAATATATATTTTATTGTTTCTGTTGATGTTAAATCTTTAATCCACCTGTCTAATATCCATATGGCAGGACTTAAAACCGTATAAACGCTATTATCTAGAAAATAATATCCATAGATTAAATACTTTAAATTTTGATTTATAAAGAAAAACATAACAGAAGCCAAACAGGAAAATCCCAAAGCTACCATAGCATGAATAAAAGGATTTCCTGTTATTGAAGCTGCTAAACTTCCAATTGAAAAAATCACAATTTCCATCAGCAAAGTAATTAAGGCCCATTTTAAAGGATATAATAAAGGAATGTTTACATTAAAGGCTGTTATCAATATCATAGAAATTAACATAATTGAAAATATAGGCAGCAACATACAAATTAAAGCCACAAAAACCTTAGACCAAAAAACTTTTTCTCTTTTTATAGGCAAAAATCCGAGGTGATCATTGGAATGCCTTCGTTGCATATCTAAAAATACGAAAACAGAAAGTATAACTGGGAATAAAATCATCAATATTTTTTGATATTCTGCCCATCTAAAATCAAACATTCCTAAAATTCTTTCCATATAATAATTCTTATCGTAATAAGCAAAATTGTCGTGGGCATAATTTATTATCTTTAACGGAACCAATATAAATAGCATTAAAAAATACGATAAAGAAAGCCATAAGTTTCTAGATAAATCATTTTTAATTATCGTCCCACTAAACAACGATGTTTTTAACCTCATATCCTACAACCCCCATTTCATAAATGAATATCTCCTCAAGGGTCAGCGGCAATAAATCCAAAACCAAGGGCTCATACCATAAAAGTTTGTTTTCTATGTCTTCTTTTTTTCCTTTTATAATATAACTTTTTATGCTTCCCCTTTCTTCAAAATGAAGAATATTAAGACCTTCTATATAATCGATGTTAACATCCTTTTTGAAAACAACTTGAACTTTATGAATATCTGCCTTTAGCTCATCTATATCTCTTTGAAGGATTACCTCTCCATTATGAAGTATAGCAACATGATCACAAAAATCTTCAAGTTCCCTAAGATTATGGGATGAAATTATTACCGTCATTTCCCTCTCTGCAACTTCCTGAATTATTATATTTTTAACCTTTTGCCTCATAACAGCATCAAGTCCATCCAAGGGTTCATCCAATATTAAGACCTCTGGATTTGTGGATAATGCCAAATGTAAGGCTGCTTGTTTTTGCATCCCTTTAGATAGCTTATTTAGCTTCTTATTCAAATCCAAGTTAAAAACTAAGCTTAAATTTTTAAATTTTTTATCATCCCAATTTGGATAAATACCCTTATAAAACCTTGCCATATCCTTTAGGGAAAAGTTATAATAAAAATAAGGATTATCAAGAACAAAAAATATATTTGATTTTAAATCAACATTCTCAAAAACTTCATTATTGTTTATTTTTAAAACTCCTTTATCTTGTTTGTATATACCAGATATAATCTTTAAAAGAGTAGTTTTCCCAGCTCCGTTTGAGCCTATAAGGCCAAAGATGGAGCCTTTTTTTATCGTCAAATTTATATTTTTTAATGCTTCCAATTCCTCAAATCTTTTATATAACCCCTCTATGCTTATCATCTTCTCCCCTCCTTTATCTCTTTATTTACACTGTCATAAAGCTCCATAAGCTCTTCCTTTGTAATTCCTAAATAAATAGCTTCTAAAATAAGCCTTTTAAGTTCTTCCTTTAATTTGTTCACTTTCTCTAACTTTTTATTTTTGTTTATAGGAGCAACAAAATTCCCTTTACCTGGAATTGAATAAATATATCCTTGATTTTCAAGTTCCCTATAGGCCTTTTGAATTGTATTTGGATTTATTGTAAGTTCACTTGCTAAACTTCGAACAGAAGGCAACTGTTCATGTTCCTTTAGAACCTCCATGATAATCAACTCCTTTATCTTTTCAACCAGCTGTTCATATATGGGGACTCTGCTTTTAACATCCAACTCAAGCACATTTTCACCTCCTTGTATTATCTGTATTAACATTACTATTACAGTTATATTGTATATCCTTAATTTTCCATTGTCAAGTTAAAATTATAATTCATTAAAAAAATTTAAGGTAGGGCATTTGCCCTACCTTTGTTATTCATACCTTAAAGCTTCAATTGGATCAAGTTTTGATGCCTTGTTTGCCGGATATATTCCAAAGAATATTCCAACAGCACTGGAGAAGAAAAATGCAATAAGAACTGTTGTAATACTAACCTTTGGTGCAAGATTTAAAAAGCTTCCTATTGCAAAGGCTGCAAGTATTCCAAGCATCATTCCTATTATTCCACCTATTAGAGATATTATAAGGGACTCTATTAGAAACTGAACGAGTATATCCCTTCTTCTTGCACCTATCGCCTTTCTTATTCCTATCTCCCTGGTCCTTTCGGTTACCGAAACCAGCATTATATTCATAACTCCTATTCCGCCAACTATTAAAGAAATCCCTGCAATCGCCCCTATTACTGCTGTAAATATTCCAAGTATTCTATTAACCTGATCAAGCTGTTTTACTAAATTTTCTGCTTTATATTTATCCTTATTGTGATGAATAGATTCTAAAAGCCTTATAATATTTTTAGCAACTAAATCGCTATCCTTCGTGTTTTCAAGTAAAACCTCAATTTGATTAATATTAAAAGTCTTTTCGAATATCGATTCCGAAAGGGTTATTGGAATATAGGAAAATATAGGCATGTTTTCTGCAAAACTTGCAGCAAGAGCTCCATTTTCGTTTTTGTATACTCCAATAATAAGGGCCCTAATTAGTTTTTCGTTGTTACCAATTTTTATAGTTTTTCCTACACAATCCTCATATCCAAACAGCTTTTTTGCACTTATGTTGTCTATGACAAGAACAGGTCTTTTTGCTAAAACATCCTTTTCAGACAGAAATCTTCCATAAAGTATATCCAGCTTATATATCTTATTAAAATCGCTGTTAGTTCCCATAAACACTGCCCTTTTTTGGCTTTTCTCCGTTTTTATAATCCCAATCTGCTGAAAAAAAGGAGCAGCATTTTTAACTTCTTTAATTCTCGTCTTAACAAGTTCAACATCCTTAGTTGTAAAATAATCCTTCTTAGTAAGGGATGTATTACTATCTACCTTTATTTCAACTATATTTACGCCGATCTTTTCAAATTCTCCAGTAATTGCACTTTGTCCCCCTTGGCCAATCGATACAATTGTAATAACACTTGATATGCCGATTATTATCCCAAGCATTGTAAGAAAAGACCTTAATTTATTAGCAAAAATTGATCCTATAGCAACCTTAAAGCTCTCATATATGTTCATAATATCACCACCTAGTAAACAACCCTATTTTGAACCGTTTTGTCCTCCACAATTCTTCCATCCCTTATCCTTACTTCCCTCTTTGTATGCTGTGCAATGTCCCTTTCGTGGGTAACCATTATAATAGTCGCCCCCTCATCATTTAAGCTTTGAAATATCTTCATAACCTCAATACTGGATTGTGTATCAAGGTTTCCTGTAGGCTCATCCGCCATTATGATAGAAGGATTTAAAACGATCGCCCTTGCAATGGCTACCCTTTGCTTTTGTCCTCCTGAAAGTTCATTTGGTTTATGATGGAGTCTATCGGAAAGCCCAACCTTTTCAAGGGCCTCCTTTGCCATCTTAATTCTTCTAGAGTATGGAATTCCTGCATATATCAAAGGCAGTTCAACATTTTCCAAAGCTGAAAGCCTAGGCAGAAGGTTAAAAGCTTGAAAAACAAATCCTATTTCCCTGTTTCTTATCCTTGCAAGTTCATCGTCATTTAAAGAGGATACGTCAACATCTTTTAGGAAATACCTGCCCCTTGTCGGTCTATCAAGACATCCTAAAATATTCATAAGGGTGGATTTGCCAGAACCGGATGGTCCAACTATTGATAAATATTCACCCTCTTTTACCTCAAGATTAACCTCCCTTAAGGCCTCAAACTCAATTTTGCCGGTTGAATATACTTTAACTAAGTTCTCAAGCCTTATCATTCCTTCACTTCCTTTTCAAAAACCTTTGCCCCATCAGTAAGGGTTGATGGTGGGTTTAATATAACTTTATCCCCTTCTTTAAGTCCTTCTAAAACTTCAACTTCAATATCCGATGTAAACCCAGTTTTAATTTTTACTTTATTTGCTATTCCGTTTTTAACTACAAAAACATATTCATTCCCATACTTATCTGTAATTACGGCTTCAGCAGGAATTTTTAAAGCATTGTCCTTTCTTCCAAGGATTATATCAACATCAACATCGAATCCCGACTTTAAGTTTTCATCTAAATTTAAAATTTTAACATAAGCTTTAATTACCGTATCAACTCCCTGCATTGTCTGAACCTTTGTTGCAACAGGGCTTATGTAATCTAATATTCCATTATACTCCCTATCATAAAATTTTATTAAGGCCTTCTGCCCCTTTTTAAGATTTAATATATCATATTGATTTACATTTAAGGCAACATTTAAACTGCTAATATCTTCAACTGTTACAACAATTCCTTGAGCCATTGCACCTTCCTTTGCATTTAAAAATGTTACCACTCCATCTATATCGCTTACAATAAATTTTTGCAGTTTTTTCATGTTATCCTTTATATTAAGGACATTTAATCTTGCTATTTCAACTTGTTTTTCTTGAATCTTAATTTGATTGTCTAAATTTTGGACCTGCTGAGTTTGTAGATTTTGCCCCTGCATTGATGTATTTAACTTTTCTTTTTGTTCCTTTAAGCTTTCAAGTTGAAGTTTTGCTATTTCATACTGGTTTTGGGCTATTTTTAACTGGTTTGTTAAGTCTTGAACTTCAAATTCTAAAAGTTTTTGCCCTTTTTTTACCCTTTCCCCTTCTTTAACATAAACTTTAACTACTTTATTCCCAAATCCATAATATTCCTTTCTGTTTTTAGCTTCAACTATTCCATTATTAGAATAAAGAGAAATCAATTCTCCCCTTTTTACAATATCCGTTGTGATCTCCGTTCCTTTTTTGATTCTTCTACTTAAACCAAATAATATTAGCGAAAAAGCTGCCACTATAATTAGCAGAATAGATATTACTTTAACTGCCCTTTTCATTTTATCACCCCTAATATTAAATTATTTCATCTAGTTTTTTTAACCCATTTATTATTATTTCAAAATCTTCGTCGGAAATATCCTTAAGAACTTGCTCTAAAAATTCTTTAAATTTATTTTCAACATTTCTTTTTTCCAATTCAGCCTTTTCCGTCGGAATTATTATTACCCTCCTTCTATCCTCCTTATCCTGAATTCTTTTTACAAAGCCTTCCTCTTCAAATTCATCTATAATACCGCAAACAGTGCTATTGGCAAGGCCAACTAGTGAACTTAATTCCTTTAATGTCATTGGAGGTCCATTCATAATATGAAACATTACCTTTATAGCCGACTGACTTTTATTTTTGCATTTAAATGGAGGGCTAAATTTAGAAGCCCTCTTTACCTTCTTATTTATTGATGTTAATACCTCAAGAATTTCTAGTGCCTTCCTGCTATCCATAGAATATCTTCGCCTCCGAATTATTCGATTACGAATAAATTTTACAACTTTTTCAAGTTTTATTCAATAAAATACTTTTCGAAGTTCCGAAATAAATTAAGAACCTATAAAGTTTTACATATTATTACTTGTTTTAGAACTCAATAAAAATAAAGCCCATTAAGGGCTTAAAATTTATCTTTACTCTTTTACACTTCCTATCGTCAAACCACCAATTAAATACTTTGATAAATAAGCAAAAATTATCATAACGGGGATTGCTGTTAAAATGGCTGCAGCAGAGTAAACTCCCCATTCTGTGTTGTATTGTCCCTGTAAAGTTACAAGGCCAAGGGGAAGGGTATACATTTTTTCATTATGTATCAAAACCCTTGCTACTATATACTCCGACCAAGAATTCATAAAACAAAATATAGAAGCAACAGCAAGGGCTGGCTTTGAAAGGGGAAGCACTATTTTATAAAACGTCGTTAAGATAGACGCTCCATCAACATAGGCGCTTTCCTCTATTGAGGACGGCACGGTATCAAAGTATCCTTTAAGGAGCCATATGCTAAAGGGGACAGAGCTTGAAATATACGGAACCACAAGGGCCCAAAGCTTTTCGGTAAGTCCCATATTGGTAAGGAGAATATTAAGAGGTAATAAAAGCATAGCAGCAGGAAACATTTGGGTAACAAGAAGAACTATCATGCCGCTTTTTTTACCGTAAAATCTATACCTTGAAAAGGCATATCCAGCTGTTGAAGAAAAAAGGATGCTTATTAACATCGAAATAAAAGAAACAATTAAACTATTTACAATCCATCTAGATAAAGGTCTTTCGAAGATTGCCTTGTTATAATTTGTTAAACTAGCATTATCAGGGATTATTTTTAATGAAGTTGAAAAAAGCTGGTTTGAAGGCCTTAAGGAGGAGGATAAAATATTCAAAACAGGATATATTGCAATAAAGGACATAAAGATTAAAAGCATATATATTAATATTATCTTAAGTTTAGAATCTGTTCTTTCAAAATAGTCGCTCTTTCTCATAATATCACTCCCTATTTTCGTTTGCCTTAAGGTAGGCCAAGCTAAAGAGGGTTAATATTACAAAAATTATCACCGATAATGCCGCAGCATATCCATATCTGTAAAGGTCAAATCCATCCCTATACATCTTTGTTATAAGGATATTTACATCATCCCCTGGAAGTCCATCCTTCATGATATATATAATATTAAGCATATTAAACGTCCAAACCGTTCCTAATATTATCGCAGGAACCATTACGGGTTTTAAAAGAGGTAGCGTAACATGCTTAAACTTTTGCCATGCTGATGCACCATCTATATCGGCAGATTCATATAAGTCATGGGGAATGCTCTGAAGTCCTCCAAGGGCAACCATCATCATAAAGGGAACCCCAAGCCATATATTGGTAATAATTGCAGCTATCAAAGTATATGTGGGGTCACCGAGCCAGTTTATTTTTTCTATTCCAAAATATTTTAAGATCAAATTTACAGTTCCAAATTCATAGTTGAACATTCCTTTCCACGTAATGGCTGCAATATACTGTGGCATGGCCCAAGGTAATATTAGAAGCACTCTAAATACCGATTTAAAGGGTAGTTTCCTATTTAAAAGTATTGCAAGCCAAACGCCTATTACAACATGAAAAAATACATTTGTAAAGGTCCAAACTACAGTTCTTAAAAATGTTCGATAAAACAGCTTGTCCTTTAAGATTTCTAGGTAATTCCCAAACAAAATAAAATGCTCCTTCATTACCTTTGGAAAATTTAATATGTTTATTCCGATATTTTTTAATAGCCTTATATTTTGAAGTCTTATATCAAACATCGCCATCATAAATTCAAATATTAGTGGAAGGAATATTATAAACAATATTACAAAAAAGGAAGGTAATATAAAGGCATATGGTGTCCACCACTTTTGCTGGACGTTTTTATTTGTTTGTTTAAATCTTTTAGCAAGTTCCACTATTATCCCCCCTTAAAATTTAGGTCTGGATAAAATCCAGACCTAAATCACTACTTCTTAGTTAAGCTCTTTGCAAGCTCTTCTGCCTTTGCCTGCATATCCTTTGCTGCCTGTTCTGGAGTTTTCTTTCCTGCCATAACATTTTCAAGTTCAGGCCTTATTGCATCCCACACTGCCCTCATTTCTGCTCTTATGGGCATTGGAGTTCCGTGTCTCATCTGTTCCATTGACATATTTATAAACTTGTCATTCTTAATTTCCGTATCCTCAAGGGCTTCTTTAGTCGCCGGCATCTGTGCAAAGGATTTTGCAAGTTTAACTTGCACATCCTTATTTGCTAAAAATTCGAAGAATTTCTTTATAGCATCCTTTACAGCTTCATCACTAACATTTGCTGAAACTGAGAATCCCTTTGAACCATAGTATGGTAAACAGTAGTTTCCTGTTTCATCTATCTTTGGGAATAAAGCAACATCAAAATCAAGTCCTTGAACTTGAGTATAGGATGTAAAGGACCATGCTCCATTCAGCAATATAGCAGCCTTTCCTTCTTTAAAT
>JAOAEI010000062.1 GCA_026416875.1 Caloramator sp. | reverse complement strand
CTCGTTCCTCATAGTGACATTTTATCATATTACTTTACAACATGACATTATCATAAAGTAGTGGGGGGAATTTATTAAAAATATTGCAAAGATTTTTTATTTATTATAAAATATTTTTAGATGTTCGCGAGAACATAAGATTATTTTGGTTTTATTTTTTTAGATTATATGTTCGCGAGAACAAAAAGGAGGGTGTTTATGGAGCTAAGGAATGGTTTTAAGAAAAAATGGTGGCATGATGCTATATTTTACGAAATATATATAAGGAGTTTTGCGGATTCTAATGGAGATGGGATAGGAGATATAAATGGCATAATATCTAAACTTGATTATTTAAAGGATCTTGGAGTAGATGCTATTTGGATTACGCCTTTTTACCCATCGCCTATGTTTGACTGTGGTTATGATATTTCAGATTACAAAAGTATTGCACCTGAATACGGAACTTTAGAAGACTTTGATAGGCTTATAAAGGAAGCGCATGATAGGGGAATAAAGGTTGTTTTAGATATGGTTTTAAACCACACTTCAGATCAACACTATTGGTTTCAGGAGGCTAAAAAATCTAAAGATAGTAAATACAGAAACTATTATATATGGGCTGAAGGTAAGGAAGGTAAAGCACCTAACAATTGGTATAGCATTTTTGGCGGTTCTTCTTGGGAATATAATGAAGCAACTGGAGACTATTATTATCATGCTTTTTTCCCTCAGCAGCCTGACTTAAATTGGCGTAATGAAGAATTAAAAAAAGAAATGTTTGATGTTATTCGCTTTTGGCTTGATAGAGGAGTAGACGGTTTTAGGTTAGATGCTATAAATTTCTTACTTGAAGATGCTCAATTAAGGGATAATCCTGGCGAAGGACAAGAACAGGAACATATATACGATAGAGACCAGGATGATACCCATGATGTATTAAAGGAATTACGCGCTGTTCTTGATGAATATGAGGATAAAGTTTTAATAGGAGAAGTGTTCCCGGGAACACCAGGACAATCCCAAAAATATTATGGAAGTGGAAACGATGAATTACATCTTGCCTTTAACTTTTTGATGTTAAAGCTTGCATCGTATCATTTGGATTTTAATGCTGCAACATTAAGGAAGGAAACACAATTATGGGATGAGGCTACAAAAGAAGTCGGATGGCCGGTTGCAGTAATGGGTAATCATGATCAACCAAGGGCTTATAGTTCCTTTGGAGAATATATAAGTGAACCATACAGAGAAAAATTAGCAAAGGGAATAGCAGTTTATCTTTTAACCAGCAAAGGAACTCCATTTCTCTACTATGGAGAAGAAATAGGTATGGAAAATTATCTTTTTATGGATCCTGAGGAGTTTAGAGATAATTCTGGAAAGTGGCTATATAACTATTTGACTAAAGAAAAAGGGGTTCCCCATGAGGAGGCAATTCTAAAGGCAAATGATTGGGGAAGGGATAAATGTAGGACACCAATGCAATGGAGCAAGGAAAAAAATGCAGGATTTACTACAGCTGATAAAGCTTGGACATTAATTAATCCTCAATATAAAGAAAAGAATGTTGAGGATCAACTAAAAGATGAAAATTCCTTCTTAAATTTCTATAAAAAACTTATACGCTTAAGAAAAGAAAAAGAACCATTAATGGCAGGAGACTATGTATGGATAGATAATGATTCAAGGGATTACATGGGATACATCAGAAAATCATCTAAAGGCGAGGTATTGGTTTTAATTAATTTTACAGATAAAGAAATTAGATTAGATGAAAATATGTTTATAAACAAAAGAGAAAAAATAAATTTATTGCTTTCTAATTATAGCGATAGCACCTTTACAAAAGATTTTATATTAAAGCCCGCTGAAGCATTACTTGCTGAATTTGTTTAATATTTAATTTTATATAAAAAATAAAGGGGGAAATCACATGAATCTTATTGGTAAATCAAAAGCACCGCTTTGGGTAAAGTCTGACCTTGATGCGACATTTGGAGTGTTTTTTGACGGGTTTTCAAAGGTAATTGCAGCATCAGGGATAATGGTAGGCTTAATGAATATGCCGGCAGATATTGTTTACAAAAAAGTAATGCCGGGGATTGCTCTTAGTGTATTTTTACTTAATTTGTTCTTTTGGTGGCAAGGAAGACAGCTTTGTGAAAAAACGGGTCGAACCGATGTAACAGCACTTCCAACAGGTTTACAAGCAGGAAGAGTATTTATTTGGTTATTCTCTATAATGTTACCTACATATCTTGCAACTAAAGATCCGGTGCTTGCATGGACAACAGGTTGCGCTGCAAACTTTATAGGAGCCTTTGTATATATGATTGGTGGGCTTATTGCTCCAAAACTTGTAAAGATTATACCTGCAGGAGCTTTATTCGGAGGCTTAGCAGGTGGAGCCGTTGCTTGGCTTGCTATAAACTCTTTAGGTTCAATATTTAATTATCCAATAATTGGTTATACAGCCCTTATGGTTTTACTTGTATTATATCTTGCTAAAATTGAAACAAGAATTCCAGGAGCACTAATATCTATAGGTATAGGAACTATACTTGCATGGGCAACAAAGCTTATGACTCCACAAATGTTTACAGATGCTCTAAAGAATGTTCATCCTGGGGTGCCATTTTTACACTTTGATTTCTTTGGAGCAGGCTTTGCACAGGCTTTAAAATTCCTTCCTATAATTATAGTGTTTAGCTTTGGAGAGGCTATATCATCTCTTCAAGGAATTGAACAGGCAAGAGAAGCTGGTGATGATTTCTCAGTTACTCAAACGCTTATTGCCTGTGGTGTTTTAAATATAATTGCAAGTATTGTAGGAAGTCCATTTGCTCTTGGTGTATTCTGGGGACACGTTGCATGGAAAAAAATAAAGGCAGGAACAGGTTATAGCCTTGCAGTAGGTATAATGTATTTAATCATCTGCACATCAGGTATTGTTGCTATTATAAACGGTATAATACCAGCTATTGCTACATTGCCTATGCTTGTTTTCATAGGTTTATCATCAGCAGGACAAGCATTTGAAATAGCTGATAAAAAGTATTATCCAGCTGTTGTATTTGCAATGCTACCAACAACAATAGAATTAATGTATGGAAAAATTACAAGTGCTGCAAACGCAGGACTTAATGTTGCAAAGGAGGCTATTAAAGCCGCAGGTGCTAATGTTGACTTATCAAATGCAGTAGTAGGGGTTAAAGATCTTCAGGCAGCAGGTGTTGACGCTAATGGCTTTATGGTATTTTCACAGGGTTCTGGATTCGTATGTCTTGTTCTTGGTGCAGTTTTATGCTTCGTTACAGATAGAAAATGGAAGGAAGCTGCTTATGCAGCGTTAGTAGGTGCTGTTCTTACCTTCTTTGGAATAATACATTCAGCATCAGTAAAGATAAATGCTAATCCAACCTATTTAGGAATATACCTTGCTACAGCTGCAGTATTCTTTATCATGGAGTTGTTTAAAATAGGTAAAGACGTAGATAGAAAAAATGAAAAGACAATGAATGCATAAAAATTAAGAGGGGAGCTCTGCTTCCCCCTTAAATTTAAAAGGACTGAGGAGGAATAGCATGATAAGTGTAAATAAAATTTCTATGGATATAGTAAGGGAAATGATAAGAAAGGAAGAGGAATTAAGAATAAAGGTGAAAAAATTAGAAAATGGAACTACAGTTATTGATCTTGGACAAGAAGTTAGAGGTAGCTTTGAAGCAGCTAAAATGTTGGCAGAGATATTATTCGGTGGCATTGGCTCAGTAAGCTATGAGACCTTTCCAGAAAAAATAGGAGGTAACTATTATAGAGCGGTAAATGTTTCAGTAAGTCATACTGTATTGTCATTAGCAGGGTGTGATATTTCAGGATGGGAGTTAAAACCTGGTCTTTTTGCACCTATTGTTGCTGGCCCTGGAAGAACGCTTGGAAGACGTAAAGGAGATTGGTTAGAAAAATATAGTGATTATAGCGATAGATATCATGAAGCTATAATAACGATAGAATCAAAGGATCCTGTAACAATAGAATGGGCTAACGAATTAGCTGAGGCTTGCAAGGTTGCACCAGAAAATCTCTATATTTTAGTTGCACCAAGTTCAAGTATAGCATCAAGTGTTCAAGTTGCAGCTAGAATATTAGAACAAACTTTACATAGATTAGTTGAAGAAGGTTTTGATCTTAATACAATAATTGAGGCCCATGGTTTTTGTGTAATTCCACCATGTATAGATGATGAACTCATTGCAATGGGTAGGTTAAACGATGCTTTGATATATGGTGGACAAGCAACCTTTACTGTATGTTGCGATGATGAAGAAATAGAAAAAGTTATATATAAAATAACGTCGGATAAAGCACCAACTTATGGAAGACCATTTAAGGAGATTTATAAAGAAGCTGGATGCGATTTTTATAGAGTTCCGATGCAGATGTATTCACCGGCAAAGGTTGTTATGATTAATACAAAAACAGGTAGAATTTTCTCAGCTGGAAAGATTAATACGGAAATATTGGAAAAATCTTTTAATGACAATATTAAGGAGGCAAAAATATGAGGTTGAAAGACAAAGTGGCATTAATAACTGGTGCAAGCTCCGGAATTGGAGAGGCGATAGCAGAGCGTTTTTTAAAGGAGGGTGCAAAGGTTATAGGATGCGGTCTTGAAGATAGAATGAAATTTGCCAGTGATAACGTGTTATATATAAAGGCAAACATAACTAATTATGAAGAGGTTATAAATGTTGTTGAAAAGGGTATAGAAAAATTTGGTAGGATAGATATAGTTGTTAATTCAGCTGGAGTAACTGGAGTTGGAACGATTGAAACCACATCTGTAGAAGAATTTAAAAGGCAATTTAACATAAACGTATTCGGAACGTTTAACGTTTGTAAAGCTGCTGTTAAATATTTAAAGCAACAACCAAGTGGCTCAATTATAAATATAGCATCGGACCTAGGGGTTAAACCTATTCCAGAGAGAATAGCATATTGCCCATCAAAGGCAGCAGTAGTTATGCTTACAAAATGCCTTGCCCTTGAGCTTGGACCAACAATAAGAGTAAATGCGATAATGCCTGGGTTAACAGAAACGCCGATGATAAAGGATAGAATTGAAAGTGCAAAGGATCCAGATGAATTTAGAAGACAGATGGCAGATTTATACGTTCTAAAAAGAATGTGCACAACCGATGATATAGCTAATGCAGCAGTATTTTTGGCTTCAGAGGAAAGCTCATTTATAACAGGGGATATGCTCGCTGTTTGTGGAGGAGGACATTTAAAGTAAACGGACTTAAAGGGAGGTTGAAGATTTTGGAACTTTGTAAGATACCATTTAACAAGGATAAGATAAAAATAACAAGAATATATGAAAATAAAGAAAGATTATCAGAATATAGGGTCAAGGGTCTTGATTGTGAGAAGATAAAATACGTTTATGGAGAACTTGTATTCCCTGAAATTCCTTCTGATAGACCATATACATTTGGTTCTTTTGTGCTGTCTTTAGATGGTAAAATAGCTTTTGAGGATGCCCCAGAAGGACCGTTTATAGCGAAGAAAAATATTTATGACCAGGATGGAGCTGATACAGACTTCTTTATTTTAAATATGCTAAGAGCTAATGCAGATGGAATTATTGTTGGCGCTAAAACCATGGCAAATGAGCCTGGGATGACAGCACATATTTTCGACCAAGAACTTGAGGATGCAAGAGTAAAGGCAGGATACGGCAAAATACCTTATAACATCGTAATTTCACAAAAGGGTAAGGAAATTCCCTTTGACCATATTCTTTTAAATACTCCGGAAATACCAGTTATGATTTTAACATCGCCAGAAGGAGTAAAGTTTGTTGAAAAAAACTTAAAAAGACCATATTTTGTTATAGATTCAACCCAAAGCAACATAAACGAACATGATATAATTAAAGACTTTAACTCAAATAAGGATAAAATTATAGTTTTAGTAACAGGAGAAGGTAGTCAAACTAACATTGAAGTATCATTAAAATTATTAAAACTAATAGGTATAAATAAACTTCTTATAGAATCACCAACATTTACACATGCTCTTATTAAACATAAAATGTTAGATGAAATGTTTTTAAATTATTCATGTATATATTTAGGTGGAAAGGCAGTTAACCTTGGATTTAATGATCAATCCTTTACATCAACTGACCACCCACACACAGAAGTAATCACAATACACGCTCATAGTCCTCATTTCTTTTATTTTAGACATCGCTTAATTTATGATAATAACAATTCAAAATAATCATTGAACATTAAAAATTATTGTTATATAATTTAAGTATAAAAGAACGCGCGAACATTTTCAGGTGGGTGGTGGGAGGAAAAATGAAAAGGGTTACGCAAAGCGACATAGCTAAGGTTTTAAACATATCTAGAACAACTGTTGCAAGGGCACTTAATAACACGGGACCTATTGATGAAGAAACAAGGAAAAGGGTTTTAGAAGTTGCAAATAAGCTAGGATATAAAGTTAACCCCATTGCTAAATCCCTTGCTATGAAAAGAACATTATATATTTATGCCTTTTTAATAGAATCTTATAATACTTTTTACTTTAATGATTTAATATATGGGATGAAGGAAGCGGAAAAGGAGTTTAAGGATTTTGGCGTTCAATTGAAAGTTATAGGCCTTGATTCTGAAAAACCTGAGCTTCATGCGAAAATAATAGATGAAACTATAAAAAACAACCGGGTTGATGGATTAATACTTATGACTATGAATTTAAAAGAAACGCAAGAGATGATATTAAGATTTTCTGCAAGTGGGATCCCAATTGCAACTGTTGATTTAGACATAAGGGATAGCAGTAGAAGTTTTTGGGTTGGGCCTGACTATTATAAGACAGGAAGAATTGCCTGTGAACTTTTTAGTAAGCTTTTGAATGGTGAAGGTAAAATTTTAACTTTTACGTCAAGTTTTAATTATCCATCAGTTAAGGACAGGCTTAAAGGCTTTTTAGATAAAGCATCGGAATATAAAGACATAGAAATTGTAGGTCCATATTTTGATAATTATAATTTAAACACTTTTTATTCAAAAACTATTGAGCTTTTAAGCAGTATAAAAAATGTTAAAGCCATATATTCTACATGTGGAACGGAATATATCGTGAGAGCTATAAAGGATATGAATTTGGATAAAAAGCTAATTATAATTGGTAACGATTTAACAGAGGAAACCAAGAGATATTTAAAGGAAGACTATATTCAGGCAATCATTTATCAAAGGCCTAAGGAACAAGGATATAAAGTAGCAAAGTATATGTATGATTTTATATTTAATAATAACCTTCCAGCAGATAGATATGTTTATGTGAATTCTGAGATCTTAATCAAAGAAAATGTTGATTTAGTTTAAAATTAAAAGTTTTATATAAAGGGGGATAAGCATGAAAAAGGTTAAATTTATAAGCTTTTTGTGTGCCGCATGCTTATTAATGACGATTTTTATTGGCTGTAATAATCAAGCGAATAAGTCAAGTGATAAAGCTAACCCTAATTCATCTCTTACCCTTTTTCATTATTCTGCGGAGTATTCTGAAGAATTTAATAATGTAGCTAAGTCCTTTAACGAGAAAAATGCAGATGTTAATCTCATTTGTGAGGTAGTTACGTCAGATTACAATGCAGTTTTAAAGTCAAAGGATGCAGCAGGCAAACTTCCTGATATATTTATGGCCTCAACTGCAGGAGAACCAGCTCTAAAGCCATATATTGATGCAAAAAAGATAGTGGATGTTTCAAATTTAAAGGTTATAAAACAGCTTCCAGAAGAAGTTAGACAGTCAATTACTTTTTCTGACGGAAAAATATATTTAATCCCAATAACAAATTCAGTAAGAGGGATAATTTATAATAAGGAGCTATTTAAAAAGGCCGGGATATCAAGCGTTCCTAAGACCTTAACGGAACTTAAGAATGCAGTTGAACTTTTAAAGAAGGCTAATATAACCCCCTTTGGTCTTGCTGGTAAGGATGGCTGGACATTAGGAAGCAATATGTTCCAACCTGGACAGGAACTTATGAGTAGTAAAGAATGGTTAGCAAAACGATGGGAAGGTAAGGCAAAATTTAAGGATAATGCACTTCCAGTATTTGATTTTATAGATATAGTAAAAAACAATGCACAGCCTAATGTTATGGATACAGACTATATGACAACAATAGGTTTATTTGCTGAGGAACAGGTTGCTATGCTTGTTCAAGGTAACTTTGCATTGCCTGAAATTTACAAGTTAAATCCTGATATGAAATCTAAAGTTGGTTTCTTTGCAATTCCTTATACTGATGATGCAAGTAAGACTAAACTTTATCTTGATACAAATAACTATGCAGTAGTTAGCAGTAATGCTAATTTAGAAGCAGTTGATAGATTTTTTGATTTTCTAATTAATGGTGAAGGGAAAAAGCTATTCTATGATGAGCTCAAAGCAATAAACCCGTATGGTATTACATATGAGGCGGACGCGGCATTGGAGGATATTTTTAATTATATACAGTCAGGAAATGTTATAGCAAACTACCAATATAATAATATGCCAGAAGGCATGTGGCAGATAAATGCAAGTGCCCTTCAGGAATATATAAGCGGTAAGACAAATAGGGAGCAAACATTAGAGCTTATAGATAAGGGATGGAATGATTTAGCTAAAAAATAAAGCTGGATTTTAGGAGTGGTTATTGTGTCAAAGAAGGCACTTCTATCGGAGAAGGGGAAAACCCCTTCTCTTGATAGAAAATATAGGTTGAATAAAGATAAAATATTGGATTTTGTAATTTTTGTTGGGCCAGCACTTATTTTATATACGTTGTTTTTTACTGTTCCGTTAATTCAAGGGGTTGTATATTCCTTTACTGATTGGGATGCAATAGGGAACTATAATATTATCGGATTTAAAAATTACATAAGGATGTTTACTGATGATTCGGATTTTATTAGGTCTTTATATAGGACTTTCTATATTACTGTGTTTAATGTATTTTTTACCAATGTATTTGCAATGCTTTTGGCTATTGCTTTAACGACAAGGTTTAGAATAAATAACTTATTAAGGGCCATCATCTTTTTACCAAATATGATTAGTATGGTTATCGTGGGATTTATATGGAAGTTTATGTTTACAAAAGTATCTGCTGCAATTTATAAGTCTACTAATATTGCATTTTTCAATAGAAGTTGGATTGGTGATGAGAAAAATGTTTTATTTGCTATAATCCTAGTTGTTTTATGGCAGGGCATAGGTTATATAATGACTATATATATAGCAGCACTTTTAGGAGTGGATGAATCTGTTATAGAAGCTGCTAAAATAGACGGAGCAAATCTATGGCAGGTTTTCTTTAAAATTAAGTTGCCCCTTATGCTTCCTGTTATTACAATTGGTGCTTTTATAAATATATCATGGTCACTTAAGATATTTGATGTTGTATTCTCACTTACAGGAGGAGGACCTGGAAAATCATCCGAAGTTGATATGCTAAATATATATCGCGAAGCCTTTGTTTATAATAAATTTGGGTATGGTTCTGCTAAGGCAGTTATATTATCCATAATTATTGTTATAGCCACCCTAATACAATTTAAACTTACCAATAAGGAGGTGGCTTAATGAAAGGAAAAAGAGTTTTAGAGAGTGTCATTTTGATTTTAATGGTTATAGTTGCTGCATTGTTTTTAATTCCAATATATTATTTAGTGATTAATGCTTTTAAACCGTTGAAGGAAGTTATACTAAATACAGGCGCATTTCCTAAAACTTTATATTTTGAAAACTTTAAAGAGGTATGGCAAAAATCAAACTATATTATCTTACTAAAGAATTCTATTATAGTAACATTTTTTTCACTGCTAGGAATAGTTGTTTTAGGTTCTATGGCAGGATATAAGTTGTCAAGGATGAAAAGTAAATTTAGCAATGGGCTTATTTTGTATTTTATCTTAACCTTAATTATTCCTTTTCAAGCCACTATGATTCCTCTGGTAAAATTATTAAGAGACTTAAATTTAATGGATAGTATATTTGGATTGATATTAGTTTACATTGGGATGGGAACGCCTTTGGCTATATTTATGTATACGGCAGGTGCAAAATCCATTCCTATATCAATTGATGAGTCTGCTAAAATAGATGGAGCAGGGAGCTTAATGGCTTTCTTTAAAATAATTTTCCCTTTGTTATCTCCTATTACTAGCACAGTTATTATATTAGATGGACTTTGGATATGGAATGATTTTTTACTACCTTTAATTACCCTTACCAGTGACAAAAACAAAACGATACCGGTAGGGACAATGAATCTTATTATGGGGCAATATTCTTTTATGCCAAACTATGGTGCAGCAGTAGCAATTTTAGGGTTTTTACCTATGTTAATACTGTATATTTTTCTCCAGAAATATATAGTTAAAGTGATAATTGAAGGAGCAACAAAGGGATAATCTTAAAT
>JAOAEI010000061.1 GCA_026416875.1 Caloramator sp. | reverse complement strand
TTGAAAAAATAATAGGTGATTGCAATGAGACTATTTATAAAGCGATTAGATGATGCAAAGGATCTACCTTTGCCTAAGTATATGACAAAAGGATCAGTAGGATTGGATTTATACGCTAATGTTAAAGAAGATACGATTATATTCCCAAATGAAATAAGGTTAATACCAACGGGAATATCTGTATCGTTGCCTGATGGCTATGAAGCTCAAATTAGACCAAGAAGTGGATTGGCTTTAAAGCATGGAATTTCCCTTGTTAACACGCCTGGAACAATAGATAGTGATTATAGGGGGGAAATAAATTTAATATTAATAAATTTTGGGAAGGAACCCTTTACCATTAGGCGTGGTGACAGAATAGCCCAAATGGTTATAAACAAAGTTGAAATAGCAGAAGTTATTGAAGTAGAAGAACTGGATAATACAGAAAGAGGAGAAGGTGGTTTTGGATCGACAGGTCTATAAACCATCTTTTTTTAATATAATGTTTTAAGGAGGTGAATTTGTATGGGGATAAGGCTGAGTGATATATTAGATCTAGAAATCGTAAATATCTATAATGGTTATAAATACGGCTATATAGGAGATAGCGAACTGGTATTTAATAAAAAGACAGGAGAAATAGTTAATGTATTAGTTGAAGATGACAAGGGTAGACTCTTATTTTTTAAAGGACGGGATTTTATCGAAATACCTTGGAATACTAAGATTAAGATAGGAGAAAAAACATTAATAATCGATTATAAGGAATAATTTTATTTTTTTTCACACTTCCCCCAAAAAAGATGTATAATATATTATGGATTTATTGTTAGTAGCCATAGGATTAAGGGGGAATATTCATGAAAATAATTGTTCAAAAGTTTGGAGGAACATCAGTAGCAACTCAACAGAGAAGAGAAATGGTTGCAGATAGGATTATAGATGCGATTGATAGAGGATATAAACCTGTAGTTGTTGTTTCAGCGATTGGAAGAAAAGGAGATCCATATGCTACAGATACGCTTTTATCTTTAATTAATAATGGTAATTGTAAGATTAGTAAAAGAGAAGTAGACCTTCTTTTATGTTGTGGAGAGATTATTTCAGCGGTAGTTATGGCCGAAACACTAGAAAAGAGAGGATATAATGTATCTGTATTGACAGGTGGGCAGGCTGGCATCATTACCAATAATGATTATGGCAATGCTGAGGTTTTAAAAGTAGAAACAAAGAGAATAATGGATTTACTTTATGCTGGAGTTATCCCAATTGTTACAGGATTTCAGGGAATGACACAGGACGGTGATTTTACTACCCTTGGAAGGGGTGGAAGCGATGTTACGGGAGCTATTTTAGGTGAAGCACTTAAGGCAGAATTTATTGAAATATATACAGATGTTGATGGTATTATGACAGCTGATCCAAGGATAGTTCCTGAAGCAAAGGTTATAAATAAAATTAGTTACAATGAAGTTTTTCAATTTGCCGATCAGGGAGCAAAGGTAATACACCCTAAAGCAGTTGAGTATGCTATGAGAGGAAATATTCCTTTGTATATAAAAAACACATTATCTAATGCTCCTGGAACTATTATTACTTCCTCAAGAGACAGTAGAAATAAAATAATAACAGGAATAACCCATATGTCAAATAGATCGCAAGTTAGCGTGCATTTTATTGATGACGATAGCAATGAAATATTCGATATTCTTGCTGACAATAAGATTAGTATTGATTTAATAAACGTATTCCCTAAATATAAAGTGTTTACTGTAGATTCAAAGGATGCCCAGAGGGTAGAAGAAATATTAAAAGAGTTAAAGTTAGAATATAATATAATAAATAATTGCAGTAAAATAGCTGTTATAGGTAATGGTATGAAGGGCGTTCCAGGTGTTATGGCTAAAATTTTAAAAACATTAAATGAAAATGGAATTAAGGTTTTGCAAACAGCAGATTCGCATTCAACTATATGGTGTCTAGTTAAAGATGAGGACACAATTAAAGCAATAAACCTTTTACACAAAGCCTTTGAACTATAATACTTTTTTAAAGCCTTGCAAAATGCAAGGCTTTTTGTATTATAATCTCGCTTATTGGTTAAACTATTATTGAAAAAGCGAGGTGATGTTATGCCAAAAAAGAAAAAAGAAGAATTAACAATAACTAAAGAAGATGAAAAAAAAGAAAAGATTGAAGAAAATGATAAGGTAGAAAATTTAAAAGAAGTTGGCAGCCCTATAATACCTGATATTAGTTCAGACATTTTTCCTATAACCATTATAGGTCAGATAGAAGGGCATACAGTATTACCTCCTCAAACTAAAACTACAAAATATGAGCATCTTTTACCACAGTTAGTTTCTATTGAAGAAAATCCAAACATAAAGGGCGTTTTAGTTATTTTAAATACTGTCGGCGGCGATGTTGAAGCAGGTCTTGCAATAGCAGAAATGATAAATAGCCTTTCAAAGCCTACAGTTTCTCTTGTAATAGGAGGAGGACATAGCATAGGTGTTCCTCTAGCAGTGGCTACAAATTATTCATTTATATCTCCCACAGCTACTATGACCATACACCCTATTAGGATGAACGGATTAGTAATAGGTGTTCCACAGACATTTGAGTATTTTAGCAAAATGCAGGATAGAATATTAAACTTTATAGTTAGAAACTCTAAAATAACAAAAGAAAGATTAAGAGAAATGATGCTTCAAACTGATGAATTATTAAACGATATGGGAACAATTTTAATAGGTAAGCAAGCAGTCGAAGAAGGATTAATTGATGAGGTTGGAGGTTTAAGTCAAGCAATAAAAAAATTAAAAGAAATGATAAATCAAAGGCTTGAATAAAATGCCTTTGATTTATTTTTTATTTGTGTTATAATTTTTTTACTTTATGAAGGGAATTTTGATTGAACATAGAAATAATACTATGGGGTGATAGGATGGGTAAAAGAAAAAATAAAAATACTCAAGTTATGTATGATGTTTATGGAATAATACTTATAGCTTTTTCACTATTGCTATTAATAAGTATAATAGTCAAACCAACAGGAGTAATTGGGAAGTTTTTTGTCGACTTTTTCTTTGGAGCTCTAGGACTTGGTGCATATATTTTGCCGATTATAACAATTTTGGTTGGAACAGCTATGATTTTAAACAAAAGCTCTTTAAAAATTAGACAAAGATTTATATCGATTATATTTACTAATTATTCCATTTTGCTTCTTTCTCATTTAAGATATTCTAATAATTTTGAGACTAAAAAACTGACACAAAGATTATATGAAGCTTATAAATTAGGAATAAATAAAAAAGGTGGAGGTATAATTTCAGAATTAATTGATTTCCCGTTACTTTGGCTATTTGGTGAAGTAGGATCTTACATATTTATTTTAACTTGTATATTAGTTTTTATAGTGTTAGCAACTGAGAAGCCTGTTAAGGATATTTTATTATTTTTATTAAGACCTATTAAAAAAATTAGATTAAAGAAAAGGGAAAAAGAAAGTGTGAAATTTGATGAAAATTTTGAAGATGAAGTAAAAGTTACTCATGATGAAATATTAAATGAAGAAAAGATAAATATAGAAAACACTAATGTAGTCAATGATGTTTCTAATAAAGATGAAAATAAGGAAGTTAAGGACAGAAATGATAACAAAGTAAAAGAAAAGATAAAAATTAATCTATCGTCAGAAAATATATCAAATTGTAATATAAAATATACATTCCCACCAATTGAACTTCTTAATGAAAACAAATCTAAAATAAATGGAAATGATAAAAAAGAATTATTGATGAGCGCAAAATCGCTAGAAGAAACCCTTGCGAGCTTTGGCATAGATGCTAAGGTAACTCAAGTAACAAAGGGGCCATCCGTAACTAGATACGAATTACATCCAGGAGTTGGGGTTAAGGTTAGTAAAATAGTTAATTTATCCGATGATATAGCATTAAATCTTGCTGCACCAAGCGTTAGAATCGAAGCACCAATACCTGGAAAATCTGCCATCGGAATAGAAGTTCCTAATAAAGAGGTAACTCCAGTTTATCTTAGGGAGGTTATAGAATCGGATGAATTTCAGCAATTTGGTTCATCTTTAGCATTTGCTTTAGGTAAGGATATTAGTGGTAGATGTATAGTAGCAGATATAGCGAAAATGCCACATTTATTAATTGCAGGAGCAACAGGGTCTGGTAAAAGTGTTTGTATCAATACCTTGATTACAAGTTTAATTTATAAATCATCTCCAAGCGATGTAAAAATGCTTTTGATAGATCCTAAGGTTGTAGAATTATCAATATACAATGGAATTCCTCATTTAATAATTCCAGTAGTGACAGAACCACGTAAGGCAGCTTCGGCTCTTGAGTGGGCGGTTTCAGAAATGACCTCAAGGTATAAATTGTTTGCAGACAATAATGTTAGAAATATAGAAAGTTATAATAAACTTATGGAAGAAATATCGCCAGAAAATAAACTCCCCAAAATCGTAGTAATAATCGATGAGCTTGCAGACCTTATGATGGTAGCTCCAAATGAAGTAGAAGATTCAATTACTAGATTAGCTCAGATGGCAAGGGCTGCAGGAATACATCTTGTAATTGCGACGCAAAGGCCATCAGTAGATGTAATTACGGGAGTTATTAAGGCTAATATACCTTCGAGAATATCATTTGCTGTATCAAGCCAAATAGATTCAAGGACAATATTAGATATGGCAGGTGCTGAAAAATTGCTAGGTCGTGGTGATATGCTATTCCTTCCTATCGGTGAAAACAAGCCTATAAGAATACAAGGGGCTTTTATTTCTGAAAAGGAAGTAGAGAATATAGTAGAATATTTAAAAAAGACATTTAATACAGAATATGATATGGATATAATGGAAAAAATTAAAGAAGGAAAAGATGTTGTAAATAACTACGACGATAATGATGAATTATTGCCGCAAGCAATAGAACTTGCTGTAGATCTTGGCCAAATTTCAGCTTCAATGCTGCAAAGAAGGTTCAGAATAGGGTTTAATAGAGCAGCTAGGTTAATATATGAAATGGAAAAGAGGGGAATTATTGGGCCACAGGATGGAAGTAAACCAAGACAAGTGTTAATAGACAAAAATAATTACTAGGGCAATGCCCTAGTTTTAAATTATAAAAGAAATTGTTGTCGAAATTAATCGCTTTTGCTATTATATATATGTTGATTATTTTGTAGAATCTTTTGTATTATTGTATCTTTATGAAAGAATAAGAAAAATAGAGAAAAAATGTGATAGATGGAGAATATAAAATATAATTAAAAATATTACCCTGGAAATAACAAGGAGATGATTTGACATGTATAATGTAGGCTTTATTTCACTTGGCTGTGATAAAAATAGAATAGATGCAGAAGTAATGCTTTCTTTGTTATCTAAAAATGGATATAATATAACAAACAGGGAAGAAGATGCAGATGTTATTATAGTTAATACCTGCGGCTTCATAGAATCTGCTAAAATGGAATCAATTGAAACTATTTTGGAAATGGCTCAAAATAAAGAAGGTAGATGTAAATCTATAATAGTTACAGGCTGCATGGCTCAAAGATATAAAGATGAGTTATTAAAGGAGATGCCCGAAATTGATGCTGTTGTGGGTGTTGGCAGTTATAGAGATATATGCAATATCGTCGACAGGACATTAAAGGGAGAAAAAGGCATTATAAAAACTGATTCAATAGATTATAATTTAGATTTAGAGGAGAGAATATTAACTACCCCAAGCCATTACGCTTATCTTAAAATTGCAGAAGGATGTAATAACAATTGTTCCTATTGTATAATACCTAAACTTAGAGGAAGATTTAGAAGCAAAAAAATAGAGCACATACTTAGTGAAGCTAAATTACTTGCAGAAAATGGAGTAAAAGAACTTATATTAGTTGCTCAAGATACAACACTTTATGGAACTGATCTTTATGGCAAAAAAATGATTTCGGAACTATTATTGGAACTAGAAAAAATTGACGGGATAGAATGGATAAGGCTTATGTATTGTTATCCAGAAGAAATAACTGATGAACTGATTGAGACAATAAAGAATAGCAAAAAGATTCTTCATTATTTTGATATTCCTTTGCAACATATATGCAACAGGATATTAAAGAGAATGAATAGAAGGACAACGAAGGAACAAATAATCAATTTAATAACAAAAATTAGAAAATCTATTCCTGATGCCATAATAAGGACTTCAATTATCGTTGGTTTCCCAGGTGAGACGGAAGAAGATTTTAATGAGCTTAAGGAATTTTTAGATAAATATAAACTAGATAGGGTAGGAATTTTTACTTACTCACCAGAAGAAAATACTCCTGCCTTTTATATGAAAGATCAAGTTGACGAGGATGTAAAAGAAGAAAGAAAAGATATTTTAATGAAGAATCAAGCACATATATCGGCGATAAAAAATCAAGAATTAGTTGGGAAAATACTTGATGTAATAATAGATGGTGTTAATAAAAATGGACTATTTTATGGAAGAACATATGGCGATGCTCCTGAAATAGATCAAAATGTATTTGTTAAAGGTATAAATTTAAATAAAGGTGATATTGTTAAAGTTAAAATAAATAAATCATATACTTATGATTTGATGGGAGAGGTTGTTGAAGCATGAATTTAGCTAATAGGTTAACGATTCTGAGAATTATTTTAGTTCCGGTATTTTTATTTTTTATAGCGATTAAGATAAAATATGGTAATGTTTTTGCTGCTATCATATTTATCATTGCTGCAATAACCGATACACTAGATGGTTATATAGCAAGAAAAAGGAAGGAAATAACCAAGTTTGGCAAATTTATGGATCCCCTTGCAGATAAGCTAATAGTTACAGCTGCCTTAATCTCATTGGTTGAATTAGGGAAAATAGCTTCATGGGCTGTTATGATTATTGTTGCGAGGGAGTTTGCAGTAACAGGTTTAAGGTCCCTTGCTGCTTCAGAAGGACGCGTAATAGCAGCAAGCAAATGGGGAAAGGCTAAAACTGTGTTCCAGATCGTTGCTATTATAGCATCTTTATTAGGGGTGCCCTTTAGTAATATTTTGATGTGGATTGCAATAATAATAACTTTAATATCTGGAGTGGATTACTTTTCTAAAAATATCGATGTAATTGATTTTAAATCATAAGAGAGCAGTATTTTGGTATTCGTATTACGCCCTGTGAAGGATTTAAAGCATCATATTTACTGTTTGAGTAGAGATGCTTTTCAGTCCTTCCGGGGTTAATTTTTTACTTAAAAGTTTTGTGACTAACATAAAAAATATAGTGAAATTAACAAATAATCATAAGAAATATTATCATAATTGATACACTAAGTTTAAACTTATATAAATTTGATAATAATCTATAAAAAACTATCTATATTATCTATCAAAATTAATTTAAATTTATTGACCTAATATTTAAAATAATGTATAATACTAAAAGAACAAATGTTCGCAAAGGAGAGGTATAAATGAATAATGAAAAAATAAAAGCTTTGGAATTAGCAATTAGCCAAATTGAAAAGCAATTTGGCAAAGGGTCAGTCATGAAACTTGGTGAAAATTCAAAATTAAATATTGAAGCTATCTCTACAGGTTCTCTAGATCTTGATATCGCTCTTGGAATTGGTGGAGTTCCAAGGGGGAGAATAGTAGAAATTTTTGGCCCAGAATCATCAGGTAAGACAACCGTTGCACTTCATATAATTGCAGAAGCTCAAAAATTAGGCGGAGCTGCTGCCTTTATAGATGCTGAACATGCCTTAGACCCAGTTTATGCTAAAAAACTTGGTGTAGATATAGAAAATCTTATTGTTGCACAACCTGACACAGGTGAACAGGCTTTAGAAATTGCTGAAGCACTTGTAAGATCTGGAGCTATAGATGTAATAGTTATCGATTCTGTTGCAGCTCTTGTTCCAAAGGCAGAAATAGAAGGAGAAATGGGAGATTCCCATGTTGGATTACAAGCAAGGTTAATGTCTCAGGCCCTTAGAAAATTAGCAGGAGCAATTAACAAGTCAAGGTGTGTTGCTATATTTATAAACCAGTTAAGAGAAAAGGTTGGGGTAATGTTTGGTAATCCTGAAACTACTCCAGGGGGAAGAGCACTTAAGTTCTATGCCTCTGTTAGGCTTGATGTCAGAAAAGTTGATGGGATAAAACAGGGTGAAGATATAACTGGAAGCAGAACAAGGGTAAAAGTTGTTAAAAATAAAGTTGCACCTCCCTTTAAGCAGGCAGAATTTGATATTATGTATGGCGAAGGAATATCAAGGGAAAGCAATATTTTAGACGTAGGTGTGAACTGTGATATTATTCAAAAGAGCGGTGCTTGGTTCTCTTATAAAGATATCAAGCTAGGCCAAGGCAGAGAAAATGCAAAACAATATTTAAAGGAAAATCCAAACTTAGCAATGGAAATAGAAAACAAAATAAGAGAAAAATTTAATTTGCCAATAATTCAAACAAAAAATGATGATCAAGAATTAAAAAAGGTTGAATAAAAACATCCCAAATGGGATGTTTTTTTTGAGGTGAGTTATGAAGGTTATAGAAATAAAAAAATTAAAAAGCGAAAATTTATATTTGGTAGTTTTAGAAAATGAATTAAACTTTAAAACAAGCCTTGAGATGTTAATAAAATATAATTTGTCCGAAGGAAATGAATTAACTCAAGAAGAAATTTATATTATCCTTGAGGAATCTGAAATAAAATCAGCATATAATTATGCATTGCATTTATTAGAAAGGAAAATGTATCCTGAAAATCAAATTAGAAATAAGCTTCTAAAAAAAGGTTATAATGAAACTGTGGTTGAAAAGACAATTGCCAAACTAAAAGATTATGGTTTTATTAACGATGAAGAGTATGTCAAAAGATATATAGAATTTAGTATTACAAAAAAACTTGGTAGTAGAAGAATAGCTGCAAATTTAAAACAAAAGGGCTTGTTTATAAAGGAAAAAGATATAGATATAAAAAACGAAATATTGTATGAAAACGCTAAATCACTTGCTTTAAAAAAACTAAAAAGTATAGATAAAGATAAAAGGAATATAAAACAAAGATTATATAATTATCTTGTTTACAGAGGATATGATAATGAGTTAATATTTAAAGTGTTAAAAGAAATATTAAAGGAATATGATGGTGATCTATTATGAAGTTTTTATTTTTTACAGATGCTCATATTAGAGGTAGTAATCCAAGATCCAGAAAGGATAACTTTTTTGAAACTTTAAAAGAAAAATTAAACGAATTAGTTGATGTTGCAAAAGAGAATAAAGTTGACCATGTTATTTTTGGTGGGGACCTTTTTGATCGACCAGATATATCTTTAGCAGTTGTTAAGGACTTTATTAAGATAATCAAAAAATTTCCATTACCAATACTTTGTGTTATAGGTAATCACGATGTTTATGGACAAAACCCTAGCACTGTAAACAGAACTATTTTAGGATTGTTAGAGGAATTAGGAATAGTTGAATTTTTAAGTAATTCACCTAAAATTGTTATGACAGAATCTAAGAAAACTATCCAGATAACTGGAAGCCATTACTATTATGACATCGACGGAGCGGAAAAAGACTCATATATAGTTAAAGAAAAAAATTGTGATTTTTCTATTCATGTAACCCATGGTTTTTTGCTTGAAAAGCCCTTTAATGATGAAGTAAGATATACTTTAATTGACGATATAGCGAGTTTAACTTTGGCGGATATAACATTGGTGGGACATTATCATAGTGGATTTGGAATAAAAAAATATAATGATAAGTATTTTGTTAATCCAGGGGCCATATCTAGAATAAGCAGCACTGTTTCTGAAATTTACAGAATTCCGTCTTATGCGATAATTGATATCGATAATAATATAAATATCTCTATTTTAAAATTACAGTGTGCAAAAAATGGAGAAGATGTTTTGGATAGGGAAAAACTATTAATCGAACAGAATAAAACAATTCTATTTAATCAGTTTGTTCATCAAATAACATCCTATGGAAATTTTGAATTATTGAAACTTGAAAATATAATCTCTGAAATTGCCGAACATGAAAAATTAGGAAATGAAATTAAAAAAGAGGCATTAGAAAAAATTGCATTAGCGCAGGATCTTATAACTAAAGAGGAAGTGAATTTAGAATGAAATATATAAAAAGAATAGAAATTGAAAATTTTCAATCCCATAAACATACTGTAATTGATTTTGTAAATGGATTGAATGTAATTACAGGTCCTTCGGATAATGGCAAAACAGCTATAATAAGGGCATTAAAATGGGTTTTATATAACGAACCTAAAGGTAGCGATTTTATAAGACAAGGTGAGAATAGATGTAAAGTTTCTATCGTCCTTGATAATGATGTTATTATTACACGGGAAAAAAATAGGAATAAAAATTCATATATAATCAAAAGATCAAATGAAGAAGAAATCAGGTTCGAAGGTTTTGGTAATGATATTCCACTGGAAGTTTTAAAAGAACACGGTATAAGAAAAATATATATAGATCCTAACTCTATTGAAAGTATTAACATAGCTGAACAATTAGAATCTCCATTTTTGCTCAGTGAACCTGCAACTATTAAAGCTAAAGCGATTGGTAAATTAATCGGCGTCCATTATGTTGATACTGCAATAAAA
>JAOAEI010000060.1 GCA_026416875.1 Caloramator sp. | reverse complement strand
CTTTCGGTTATTTCAAATATAATCATATTAGAATCTATATTATAATTTTTTAAATAATCTCTTGTAAAACCGTTTTTAAAATTTTTATCACGTATTATCCTTGGATCTACGTTCAAAAACAAGTATTTATCTATGTTTAATTTTGATGCCCTTTCAATTGCAAGGGTTCTGCAAAGATACTCCAAATCCCATAAATAACCATATTTTTCAGCTGCATCAAATAAAAAGTCAGGTCTTTCAAGAGGCGACCCTTGTGGTCCTCTTGAAAGAGCTTCATATCCTATTATTTTAGAATTTATAACATCCATGATAGGTTGAAAAAATGTTCTTATGCTTTTGTTTTTTAATATATCCTCTAAAATTATTTTATCCTCCATAGTATCACCACCTAAGGTGATTTTATCTACACAACGTAAATTAAAATTTTCATTTTCGTAAAATCTGTGTTAACAAAGTAAAATTATATTTGTTATAGTATAAAATAAAATTTGCAACATTTTCCAGGACACCTTCGTCTAATATTTAGATGAAAGGAGGAATATTCATGAAAAAAATTTTTTCAGCTTTCCTTTGTTTTATGTTAATTTTTAATTTGTTTTCCTATACAAAAGCTGCTCCAACAACTAAAGTTGACCTAAAAAATGCCATTTTAATCGCCAAATCCAGCTTTGAGTTTGATGACAGGGACCTGAAATTTACGTATGATTTAAGTAGTAATCAAAACAAAAGTATTTGGCATTTGTCTTGGATAGGGAAAAACAGGCAGATAAATATTCAGGTTAATGCTCAAAACGGAGATATTGTTTCTATGTTTAGGTATGAAGGTGAACAGCCTGCTATAAATAAAATTCCAAAATACTCTAAGGAAAAGGCAAAAGAAGTTGCTGAAGTTTTAATTAAAAAACTTGTTGGAGATAAGTTTAAAGAATTCGTTTACGATGAGGCTAATTCTAACTACATTTTTTACAATCCTAATTATGATTTTAAATACGTAAGAAGGATAAACGGAATAGACTATAAAGATAACTTTATCAGCGTTTCCGTTGATAAAAACAATTTAAAAATTATGAGTTACAATTTTGAATACGATTATGAAGGCATACCTGCAAATCAAAATATAATAACTTTAGAAAGGGCAAAGGAAATATTTGAAAGTAAAATGGGACTTGAACTATCCTATAAGGTCTTTTATGACTATGAAAAAAATAAAAGAAACGTTAAATTAGTTTATATTCCAAAAACTAATGTATGTCCAATTGATGCTGTAACAGGGGAAATACTTAAAAATCCTGTTTATATCTATGCAGATCAAAGTCTAAAAAATTCTGCTGGTGAGAGTATCCCAACCTTAACGCCCGAAGAAATAAAGGCAATTGAAGAAAATAAAAAATTAATAACAAAGGATGAGGTCGAAAATATCCTAATCAAAAAGCTTGGCCTTGACAAAGAATTTAAGGCGGAATACTTCAATTTAGGTCATGATTTATATTCTAATAGATATATCTGGACAGTTTATTATTCAAAAACATCACAGGATAAGTTAAACTACTATTATCTTGGAGCATCCATTGATGCAGTTACAGGAGAGATTTTATCATTTTACAGAAACTTCCCAAATATAGAAAATTACAAGGAACCAAAATATACTAAACAAGACGCTAAAAGAATTGCAGAGGATTTTATAAATTCCCTTTCAAAGGATAAATTTATTAAATGCCAATATAGGGAAGTTTTAAGTGTTGATGAAAAATATGTCTATTCCTTCGAATACAGAAGAATTGAAGATTCTATACCGGTTGCTAATGAAGGGTTTACCATAAGCATTAGCCCATATACAGGAGAAGTTTTGCAATATTATCAAACATGGAGCAATATAGTCTTCCCAAAGGCTGAAAAAATTATCTCAACCCGAAAAGCCCATGAAATACTTTACAGCAAAAATAATTTTAAATTAAACTATATGAAATACTACGATTATGATTATGAATTTAAAATGAACAAATACCTCATCAAATTAGTTTATAGCTTTACTTCATATAATTTCATGATAGACGCAAAGGAAGGAATATTGCTTGATTACAATGGAACACCCCTAAAAGAAATCAAAAAGGTCTCCTATAGCGATATAAAAAATTCACCATATTACAATGATATTAATATATTAATCGATATCGGTGTAATTGATGACGAAGGAGAAAAATTCTATCCAAATCAAATGATAAGGCAAAAGGATTTTATAAAATACATCGTAAAATCATTAGAACCAACTTATATAATATATCGGGAAGACATAAAGGAAGACTATGAAAATTATTACGAAATAGCAATTAAAAAGGGGATACTTTCATCAAAGGAAAAAAATCCAAATGCATACGTAACAAGACAGGATGCTGCAAAGTGGATAATAAGGGCTATGGGAGTTGGATTTGTTGCTGAACTTTCAAATATATATACTTTGGATTGTAAAGACAATAAACTAATACCTAAAAATTACAAAGGCTATATAGCAATTGCAAACGAACTTAAAATAATTACCCCAATTAAGGGATACTTTATGCCAAGGCAAACTATAACACGCGGCGAAGCTGCAAGGATGCTTGTAAATTATTTAAAAGTTGAAAAACAGTAGGGCTTTATGCCCTATTGTTGTTTTTTATTAACAAATATTTTATTATATAATTAAAACGATTTAAAAGACGGTGATTGTATGAATAAAAATTATGATGATTTGATAATAAGTTTTTTAAGAAAAAAAATTAATCCCTATTTAATAATGCTTTTTGGTTCAATAAATAAAGATTATTTTAGAAACGATAGCGATATTGATATAGCCTTTTTAAGTGATTTAAAGTTATCTCAATATGACATTTTTATGCTGGCACAGGAGCTTGCGGATATATTAAAACGGGATGTTGACCTTGTTGATCTTAATAAAGCTTCTACCGTTTTTAAAGTCCAAATAATATCAACAGGTAGAATTATTTATTCTTCCGACGAATATAGAAGGGCAACTTTCATGATGCGAGCCCTTAAAGAATATGCCCTTTTAAATGAAGAGAGAAAAATAATAATAGATAACATGTTAAAGGGAAGTGAAATTAATGGTTAATGATGTTCTATTAAATAAAATTCAAACTATCGACCGATGTTTAAAACGTATTAATGAAGTTTATGAAAACAATCCTGAAAACCTAAAAGATTATACTAAGCAAGATTCAATAATACTAAACCTTCAAAGAGCCAGCGAAGCTTGTATTGATATTGCTATGCATATTTGTTCTGAAGAAAAACTGGGAATACCTCAAAACAGTCGAGATGCCTTTGAACTTTTAGAGGAAAATAAAATTATAGATTTTAAACTTTTAAGAAAGCTAAAGGCCATGGTTGGATTTAGAAATATAGCTGTTCATGATTACCAATCAATAAATATTGAAATTGTAAAAAACATTATTGAAAATCACCTTCAAGATTTTATTGACTTCAAAAATGTAATATTAAAATACATAAAAAGGTGAGGGCATCCTCACCTTATATTTCATTTAACTAAAATCGATTATCCTGTAATCATCGTAAAACTCAAATCCTAATGCTTCATAGGCTTTAACTGCTGGAGTATTGTCCTTTCTTACCATAAGAGTTGGAATTTTGCCTCTTTCGATAATCCTTCTACACAGCATAGAAACTATCGCCTTACAATATCCCTTCCCTCTTTCTTTTGGTGTTGTATAAACCCCGCCAATTTGGGAAATTTCATCAGTTGTAGTTTGAATACAAGCAGTTGCAACTATTTTACCATTCTTAACAGCAAACAAGTAATCCTCCTCAACAGGCCTTTGGATTAATGTATTTTTAGCCTCTTCAATTGACGCATCATCCCTTTTAAAGCCTATTTTGCTTGCCTCCACTAAGAATTCAGCGGCTAAATCTAAGTCAAGTTCATAATAATTCTTTATCTCTATATCACTACATATAAATTCTTTAAAATTTTTATTTATATAATACGCATCGTCACTAGCCTTCGATGTTGGCTTAAAGTCCTTAATGTTTTCATACAAAGGTTCAATGATCCTTCTCATACCAAGAAGATATTTAAAATTCCTCTCCTTCATAATCTCTGTAAAATAAGGAATAGCTCCATCGCTTTCGTAATGAGGAATGCAGCTTCCTAAATTGTAAAAGGGTATTATGCCCTTTAACTTACCTTTTTCAAAATAACCATAATAATCCCCACATCTTCTTAATTCCTTGTTATTCTCAATTCCAAAATACTTTATGTTGCCTATCAAAAATGTAGTTTCAAAATTATTTCTTTTTAAATATTCCTCAACTATTTTTCTATCGATTTCAAACAACTTCCTAATCATAGCACCCCTCCTAAAAATTAATAAAAAATCCCCACAAAGCCACCTTAAAGTGACTCCGTGGGGATACCACGTGTAGGAGATAAATTCTCCCTGCGCAGCTCGGATAAACCTTATGCGCACTCACTTGTTAATATTATATTATACATCTATTTCCAAATATGTCAACAAAAATAATTCCCTGCCCTACAGGGAATTATTTTAATGATGCCAATATTCCTTTAATTTCTTCTATTTCCTTTTGAAGTTTTGCAATTCTACTATCTAATTCTTTAAATTTTCCTTGGTATCTTACAACAAGGCTCTTGCTAAGTCCTGTTTTAGGATCCTTGTCCTCCTGGTTTAAAGAATCAAGTTCCTTCTCAAGTGCACTAACTTCCTTTATTCCATTTAGATATTCTATTTCCATATTCTTTTCCATTTCTGCTATCTTAAGTTCCTTCTCTAAAACTTCCAATCTCAATAAAGAAATTTCTGCTTCTTTACCTATTCTATTCTTTTCGATTGCCTTTCTCTTTTCAGCTATTTTAACTAAAAGTTCTTTTTGCTTTTCATATGTAGCCTTTTTAGTATCGTCAGTTGTTTCAGAAATTTTCTTATCTATTTCTGCAAGCTTAGCATTCAATTTTGTTTCGATTTCCTTTACAATTTCAGCATACTTAGCATCCTTGCTTGCTATAAAATCCTTCAGCTTTGCTATTTTTTCATTTATTTCCTTTACCTTCTTTTGATAGTTTTCCTCTACCTTTTTAATCTTTTCGTCGATGTTATTGCCTTCATTATTTTTCTTTTCTTCAACCTTTGCTGCTTCTTTTTTCAACTTTTCAATGAACTCTTCCTTTTCCTTTAGAGCCTTTTGTAGCTGTTTGTTTAAAACATCAAGCTTTTGTTCAAGTTGTTTAACTATTTTTGAGTTTTGAAGGCCTAATTTTTTTGCGTTGTTTTCCTTTGCAAATGCTATACTAAAAGATGTCAAAACAAAAGCAAATGACAATGCCAAAGAAATTAGCCTTTTCACTGATTATCTCCCCCTTTCTATTTTATTATATCATTGCTTTTAATAGTATTAAACTTTAACCGCACTTTGAATAGCCGCAATTTGGGCAAATTACGCATCCACCCTCGTGTGTTATTGGGTTACCGCATTCAGGGCAAAGAATTTTATTTTCGTTAGTTTCAATTAAATTTTTTATTTCCATATCAGCACTAATGCTTTCTCTAATCTTTTCTAATTCCTTTAAATTAATAAGCTTTTCTATGGTTTTTGCAATAGCATCTGGACATGATAAAACCTTTATATCTTTATTTGTCGCCATTTGCCTTAATGTAGAATGGCATCTTATACCCTTTAGCTGCTCTATTATTTCCTTAACATCCATTCCACTTCTTAGTGCAATAGAAACAAGTCTAGCTGTAGCCTCAGATTGTGATGGACAGCCGCCTGCCTTACCAAGGTTAGTAAATACTTCACATATGCCGTTTTCGTCGTAATTTACTGTAATATAAAGGTTTCCACATCCAATTCTAACCTTTTCTGTTATGCCCATAGTAACCTCTGGCCTTATCCTTGGCTTTGTGCTGCTTTCTTCACTTTTCTCCTTCAATCCGACATTAATAACCTGCCCTTCTCTGCTTCCATCCCTATATATAGTAACACCCTTACATCCTAATTTATATGCAAGAAGATAAACAGTTTTGACATCCTCCACCGTTGCATCCTTTTTAAAATTTACTGTTTTTGATACTGCATTATCAGTCCATTTTTGGAAGGCCGCCTGCATTCTAATATGATAAACAGGGCTTATATCATGGGCCGTTACAAAGATTCTTTTTATATCCTTTGGAATTCCATCAATCTCTTGAACGGTTCCATGTTCTGCAATTTTATCCATAAGCTCCTTTGAATATAATCCTTTTTCCTTCATCATCCTTTCAAAGAGATAATGAACCTCAACCAACTTTTCATTGTCAAGGACATTTCTCCAAAAGGCTACTGCAAACAAAGGCTCTATTCCTGATGAAACTCCGGCAATTATACTAATAGTTCCTGTTGGTGCAATTGTGGTTGTAGTTGCATTCCTTAAAGGTGGTCCTTCTTTATATATACTATTATAAAACTCTGGGAATGGTCCTCGCTTTAGTGCAAGTTCCCTACTTGCTCCCTTTGATTTTTCATTTATAAACTTCATTAGGCTATCTGCAAGGTTAACGGCCTCCTCTGAATTGTAGGGAATTCCAAGAAGTATTAACATATCTGCAAATCCCATCACGCCAAGGCCTATTTTTCTTGTCTTCTTAGTCATCCTTTCAATTTCAGGGAGGGGATAAACATTAACATCTATCACATTATCAAGAAAATGAACAGCATCAAAAATGGTCTTTTCTAAAAGCTCATAATCGATTTCATATTTTTCTCCGACCTTTTTAACCATCTTTGCTAGATTTATAGAGCCTAAATTGCAGCTCTCATAAGGAAGCAGCGGCTGCTCACCACAGGGATTTGTGCTTTCTATCTCTCCAAGGCTTGGCGTAGGGTTCTTTTCATTCATCCTATCCAAAAATATTATTCCAGGTTCTCCATTTGTCCAAGCCATTTTAACGATAAGGTCAAAAACTTCCTTTGCATTCAATTTACCCTTTACAGTTTTCGTATGGGGATCAATAAGTTCATAGTCTTCTCCCTTTATTGCTGCCTCCATAAATTTTTCTGTTAGAGCAACGCTTATATTAAAATTGTTTATCTCATCGTTATCCTCTTTGCATTTTATAAACTCCATTATGTCAGGGTGATCAACCCTTAGTATAGCCATGTTAGCACCACGTCTTGTCCCCCCCTGTTTCACCGCCTCGGTTGCTGCATTGAAAACCTTCATAAAGCTTACAGGACCTGAGGCTACACCACCTGTCGTCTTTACAGTAGAACCTTTAGGTCTAAGCCTTGAAAAGCTAAATCCCGTTCCTCCACCAGATTTATGTATAAGTGCTGCATTTTTTATCGAATCAAATATTCCCTCCATAGAGTCCTCAACAGGCAAAACAAAACAAGCCGAAAGCTGTCCTAAAGGGCGGCCTGCATTCATTAAGGTTGGAGAATTAGGTAAAAATCTTAAACTCGTCATCAGATTATAAAACTTTTCCTCAGTTTCTTCTACATTAGCATTTTCATCGTAAAGCTTATCCGCTTTGGCTATAGTCCTTGCAACCCTTCTAAACATCTCATCAACAGTTTCAACTACATTGCCATTTTCGTCCTTAGCAAGATACCTTTTTTCTAAAACCTTAATGGCATTTGGGGTAAGTTCCATATTATCACCTCAATATATTGTATGTAATCTAACACAAAATATACTACATATTGTATTTTACCATTTTATTCCCCTAAAGCAAAATTTAAAAATCATCCTTTACCCCAAAAAATTGCCCGAATAATTTATTATTTTAATTATTGCAAAGAATTACTAAAAAATAATTTTTTATAATTTATTTGTTAGGATAAGAAATAATTATTGAAAAAATATATATAACAAATTAAAATATCTGATAGAAATCACTAGAAAGGACGTAGAAAATGAAGCTACCGGTTGATTTTTATAGCAGAGATACAATAACCGTTGCAAAGGAGCTTTTAGGAAAGCTTCTTGTAAGAAATATCAATGGGAATAAATTAGTTGGGAAAATAGTTGAAGTTGAGGCCTATTTAGGTCCTATAGACAAAGCATGCCATTCTTATAATTTTAGAAGGACCCAAAGAAATGAAGTAATGTATGGCCCTCCTGGTATAGCCTATGTTTATTTTATCTATGGCATGTATTATTGCCTTAACTTTGTTACAGAAAAGGAAGGCATGCCCTGTGCAGTGTTAATTAGGGCATTAGAACCTATAGAAGGATTTGATATAATGGCTTTAAATAGATTCGGTAAAACTTATAGTGAATTAACAAAATCTCAAAAAAGAAATTTAACAAATGGTCCAGGAAAACTATGTAGAGCCTTTAATATAGACAAGGCATTAAATGGGCATAGTTTACTTTCCGATGAAATTTATGTTTTGGATAACCAAGAAGATTTTGAGATCGTAGCAGGCAAAAGAATAGGTATAGACTATGCAGAAGAGGCTAAAGATTTTGAATGGAGGTTTTTTATAAAAGGCAATCCATACGTCTCCAAGGGAAAGTAATTTTAAACCCCGAAGTTTTCGGGGCTTAAAAATTTTTTAAATATATTCCATATTCCTTTCCTTAAAGTAAACTACACTTAAATTGCTTTTTTCTACCAAATCTAAAGCTATATTAAAGTTGCTTCCAATATACGATGTATCGTGTGCATCTGAACCAATTGTAACATATTTCCCTCCAAGTTCATTAAATCTTTTTAAGATTGCAAGGATATTTTCAGCAGCTTTTTTATTCTTTATTCTTCTTGTATTTATTTCTATAGCCTTCTCCCTCTGGCTTAACATCTTTAAAACTTCGTCGATATAATCTGAGTATATATCATAGTATATTTCCGTATCTTCAAAAGGAGCATATCTTGAAATATAGTCGATATGTCCTAAACTATCAAAAAAATCGAATTCTTTAATACATTCATACATAAACTTAAAATACTCCTCGTATGCTCTATCTTTATCCTTTTCTTCATAAAAATAATCTTGATATATATCAATTCCATTTACAACATGGATAGATCCTATAACATAATCAAAGGGGTTTTCAAGGGCAATACTTTTATTTTCATCTATACAATCAGTTCTAAGTCCTAATTCTATTCCAAGTAAAACTTTATCGCTTCTTAAATTGCCGTATTCTTTAAAATATCTTTTTACATCAAATTGAAAATTCCCTTCAACTGGATATTTAAGGTCCATGTGCTCTGTGACAATCAAGCCGATACCCAAATCCTTTGCCCTTTTTATTGCATCCTCAAGTTTCATTGAAGAATCCGTTGAAAACTCCGTATGAACATGGCAGTCGAACATATTGATACCTCCAATTTTAAGTCTACAAAGATTATATCATAAAAAATGCTGCCTCAAAAATATATTTGAGACAGCCTAAAAATTATCTCCATAACAACCAAGTTAGGACATAACCTGTTAAAACCGCCGTTAAAGTAAAGGGAACGCTCAATTTCATAAAGTCGGATGCCTTTACTTCATAACCTTCCCTTCTTAAGATCCCAAGTCCTGTTATATTGGCAGAGGCACCTATAGGAGTTATATTACCTCCTAAAGTCGCACCAACCAAAAGACCAAAGAAAAGTAGATATGGCTCAATCCCCATACCCTTTGCAATATTTGATACAACTGGGAGCATAGTTGCAGTATATGGGATGTTATCAATAAAGGCAGACACCAAAACTGAAAACCAAACTAAAATAGTATAAATTAAAAACAAATTGCCTTTGCCTATTCTTAAAAAAAGTTTACTAATATCGTTTATAACGCCTGCTTCTGTCAATCCGCCAATCACAACAAATAAGCCTAAAAGCAACAGTATTGTTTCATAATCAATTTGAAGCAATGTTATATTAAGAGCATGATCATTTTTATTTATAACAAGTTCCTTAAATAGACCTATAGCAAGAAGTGAAATACAAATCAACCCATTTGTTATATTAGGTTTATTGGGGATAAAGGATGCAATTATAAGCAAAAGAACCATAGAAACTAAAAGATATGTTGGGAAATAATCCTCAACCTCCTGTTTTTCTTCAAGGTGAATTGGCTGGTTATATTGCCTAAAAAATAATAATAAAATAAATAATGTCACTACTGCTCCAATTTCAACAATCCAAAATATCCCTGGCCTTCCCCTAAAAAAGAAAAAGTCCATAAAATCCATCTTTGCATATCCACCTAACAAAAGGGAAGTTGTATCGCCAACCAAAGTTGCTGCACCTTGAAGGTTTGATGAAATTGCAATTGCAATTATCATGTAAACTGGTGATATATTTAGCTTTTTAGCAACACCCATTGCAACAGGAGCAATAATGAGGACAGTAGCAACATTGTCAATAAAGGCAGAAACAATCCCAGCAAAGGCTGCAAGGGACACTACCGCCCATTTAATGTTAGGCACCCTGTCGATTATAACATCTGCCATTAGAGCCGGCATTTTCGATTCTATAAATAAGTTAACAATACCCATAGTTCCTCCAATCATTAAAATTATGTTCCAGTCTATATATGTTAGAGCTTTATTTAAAGGAACTATGCCTAATATTATAAAAACAACTGCCGAAAGCAGAGATATATATGTTCTATACTTTGGAAAGGATAAAAGTAGAGCATAGGTTGTAATAAATATTATTATGGCGATTAATTTCATTTTTGTCCTCCTATTCTTTTGTCTTTAGTTCTTCCTTTAGCTTATTTGCAATTGGAATATCAGCAGGCGCAAGATCATAATTTAATAAATCATCAATTAAAACCCATCTTGCATCGTCATGAACAGAAAGTTTATAATCATAGTTTAATGG
>JAOAEI010000005.1 GCA_026416875.1 Caloramator sp. | reverse complement strand
GCCAGCAAGCAACTGAACTTAACGATATAGTATCCCAAATCCACGATTTTTCTCATCAGCTTGATGAGATAAACTCTAATCTATTAAATGTAAACACTAAAACATACGAAACTGAAAACCTTGCTAATTTAGGTAAGGAAAAAATAAATAAAATAATAAATTATTTTGAAGATATCCTCTTAGGATACAGACAAGTTATCGGTAAACTCAATGAACTATCTGAACAAATAAAAAATATTTCTAAAATTACCGATACAATAAATGGTATAGCAGAACAAACAAATCTATTAGCACTAAATGCTGCTATAGAGGCTGCAAGAGCAGGTGAGGTTGGAAAGGGTTTTGCAGTAGTTGCTGATGAAGTTAGAAAACTTGCTGAAAAATCCCAAGAGTCATCAAAGGAAATAAAAAAATTGATTGAATCTATCATACTAGAAGCAACGGATGTTATTGTAACTTCAAATAATGTAGATACTCAAATTAAAAATCAAATAACCCTAGCAGAGGATGCAATAAACTCATTTAATAATATACTTACTTCAATAGAAAATATACCACCATACATTAATCAAACCTTTGAATCTGTAAATAAAACTATAGAAGCTAAAGATATCGTCCTTTCTAAAGTTGAATCTGTATCTTCAGTTGCTCAGGAAATTTCAGCATCATCAGAACAAATATCATCCTCTACGCTGGAAATGAATTCTATTATAAGCGAAGTAGCACAACTATCAAAAAGCCTTAAATCAATTTCCGAAGACCTCAACAATAAAATCAGCAAGTTTAAAGCTTAGATTTACAAAGTAAAACATAATTTTTAAAAGAGAATCCTCCAAAAAGGATTCTCTTTTTTTGTTAATAGTTTATTAATAATTTTGTAACTTTACTATCATCCATAAAAATTAAAATGTTTAAAAAAGCAAAAGGAGGTAGTTAATGTGAAAAAAAGCACAAAATTAATCTTATCAATCTCTTTAATTTTAATTTTTGCAACAAGTATTTTTTTTGTTAGCAAAAAACTTTCAACTAAATCTCAGCAATCAACTTCAAAATACATGATTGCAATGGCTAAAAAATCGAAAATACAAAATGTAGAGATGATAAACTTGCAGAAATTAGAAACAAAAAAATAGGTTTCATATTTCAAACATATAATCTTTTGCCTAGATTAAACGTTTATGAAAACATAGAACTTCCTTTAATTTATATGGGGCTTGATTCAAAGGAATCAAAAAAAAGAGTTATGGAGGCTATAGAAAAAGTAGGACTTGAAACTCATATTAATCATAAACCTTCTGAGCTTTCAGGCGGTCAAATGCAAAGAGTAGCAATTGCAAGGGCTCTGGTTTCTAATCCATCTATTTTACTTGCAGATGAACCTACAGGAGCCCTTGATAGCAAAACAGGTAGCGAAATTTTAAAGCTTTTACAGAAATTAAACAATGCCGGGCATACTATAGTTTTAATTACCCACGACAAGGACATAGCAAAGGAAGCAAGGAGAATAATTTCTATAAAGGACGGTATTATAACCTCTGATAATATAGCTAAGGAGGTTAGCCTATGAAGGTAAGTAAATTATTTAAAGTAGCCTTTAGATCGATTTTAGTAAACAAAATGAGATCATTTCTAACTATGTTGGGTATAATCATAGGTATTTCATCTGTAATAATACTTGTAGGACTTGGTGAAGGAACTAAAAAACAAATTCAATCTCAAATAGAAAGTCTAGGAACCAATCTTATAACAGTAAACATTACAGGCTTTCATTCAAAATCCTTTTCAAATGAAGATATTGAATATTTAAAGGCAAAACCAGGAATAAAAAGAATCGCACCTTTTATATCTGGTAATGTAACTGCAAAATATGGTTCAAAAACATACACTACTAATTTAGAAGGTTCTACTTCCGAATACTCAGATATCAGAAAAATCTATGTTGACATTGGTAGATTTATAAGCGATGATGATGTTAAGAATAGAAGTCATGTTGCTGTTATAGGTCAAGATATAGTTGATGAACTTTACAGCGGAAAAGTTAATATAATCGGAGAATATATAAATATTAATGGGATTGATTTTACAATTGTGGGAATACTTAAATCCCAAGGCAGCAGTTCATCCGGATCAGGTGATGATAGAATTATAATTCCTATTTCAACTGCCCAAAGGTTAACAAGGAATACTAACATAAGGACTTTATACATAGAAGCTACTAGCAAAGATGAAGTTGAGTTTGCAAAGGGATACTTAGAATTATATCTTAGCAAAAAATTTAATGGTGATACCACAAGTTATAGAGTATTTGACCAAACAAGTCTTTTAAATACTGCTACAGAAACAACAAACAGCATGACTTTAATGCTCATGGGAATTGCTGCTATTTCCCTACTAGTTGGAGGCATAGGCATCATGAATATTATGCTAGTTTCTGTAGTTGAAAGAACAAGGGAAATAGGTATTAGAAAGGCTGTAGGTGCTAAAAGAAAATGGATTCTTCTACAATTTTTGATTGAATCGTCAACCATAAGCCTTTTAGGTGGAATCTTTGGAGTAATATTAGGGTATTTAATTTCAAACATATTAAAAGTATTCTTCAAAATGTCCATTTATATTTCTATCCAAACGATATCTATTGCAGTTATATTCTCTATAGTAATAGGAATATTATTTGGTATCTATCCTGCAAATAAAGCATCAAAATCCAATCCAATTGAGGCTCTACGTTATGAATAGTGGGGTGATATTGTGAAGGAAACCATCCTCATAGTCGATGATGAAGAAAGATTAAGGGATCTTTTAAAGGCCTACCTTGTAAAGGAGAATTATAACGTTCTTACAGCTGAAAACGGGTATGAAGCATTGAAAATATTAAAGTCTCATAAGATTCACCTTGCTATAATAGACGTAATGATGCCTATTATGGATGGTTGGGCACTCTTAAATGAAATAAGAAAAACATCTTCCCTGCCTGTCATAATGCTTACTGCAAAATCCGACGATGATGATAAATTGTTAGGTTTTGAACTTGGAACGGATGTCTATCTTACAAAGCCTGTAAGTCCTAAGGTTGTGGTTGCAAATGTAAAGGCCCTTTTAAAACGAACATATTATATAGAGGAATATTCAAATCATGCATCATATAACGGGCTTTATATTGACGAGGATGGCCATAGAGTTCTAATCGACGGGCAGGAGGTTTTTCTTTCACCTAAAGAATTTGAAATACTTCTTTATCTTTTTAAAAATAAAGGTATAACTCTTACAAGAGAAAAAATACTTGACGCAATTTGGGGATTTGATTATGATGGTGACTTAAGAACAGTTGATACTCATGTAAAAAGACTCAGAGAAAAATTGGGACCTAAAGGATGCCTTATATCAACAGTAAGAGGCTATGGATATAGGTTTGAGGTGAATCATGATAAAGATTAAAGGTTTAACCATAAAGCTCTTTTTAATAAATGCAGCAATTTTTATATCCTTCCTTGTTCTAACCATGTTGTTTCTTTCTCTTTTTTTTGAAAGAGTTTATATCACGCAAAAAATAAACGAAACTGAAAAAACATTGAGCCAATTTGTAGATAAATACAAGGAAGCCAAAACCATTTCAGAGGTTGAAAGCATCCTTTTTGAAGTAGAAGAAAAGTCAAATTCTAAAATAATGGTTTTGAGTGAAAACCTAATGCCTAAAATTTTTAGATTAGATGGTAGAGACAAGGTATTAAAAAACAGATTGCTTTTAGATGTTATAAAGGGGATTAACCGTTCACAGATGAGACTTATTAGGAGAGGAAATAATGTCGCCACCTTTTTTTTAACAGATAAAAGTGAACCTATAATGGGTGTTGTCAGCATATATAATTTAGACAATAAGGAACTTATTATTTGTGCAACATCGCTGCAGCCTATAAATGAGGCTATATTAGTAATAAATAAAATATATGTATATTTCATCCTGTTAGCCCTTGGCATAATCCTTATACTATCATATTTATATTCTAAAATAATATCAAAACCATTGGTTGAACTGAATAAAGTCGCTGTAAAAATGGCAAACCTGGATTTTAGTCAAAAATGTAGCGTAAAAACTGAAGATGAAATAGGGAGCCTTGCAAATAGCTTAAACATCCTCTCTGAAAATCTAAGCAATGCTCTAACCTCGTTAAAAGAAGCTAATGCAAAACTTGAAGAGGACATAGAAAAGGAAAAAAAGCTGGATAAAATGAGAAGGGATTTTATTGCTGCTGTTTCCCATGACCTCAAAACACCTATTGCCCTTATTGAAGGCTATGCAGAAGCATTAAAGGATGGAATATTTGACGATAAAGATAAAGACTATTATCTCAAAATAATTCTTGATGAAACTAAAAATATGACAAACCTCGTGGAGGATATGTTAGAACTTTCAAAGCTTGAATCTGGGAAGCTTGAATTGTCAAAGGAAAACTTTAAATTAGATAAATTGATAAAAAATATCATCAATAAATTTAAAGGACCTATTGAAGAAAAAAATCTTACATTAAAATTAAATCTAATAGACGATATAGAAGTTTTCGCCGACTTTGATAGAATGAATCAAGTTTTAACTAATTATATTACAAATGCAATAAAACACACTCCCCAAAATGGAACTATTTTTATCAATATGATAAATGAATATAATAAAATAAAAGTGGAGGTCGAAAATACAGGCTCTCACATTCCTGAAGAGGAGAAGGAAAGAATATGGGATATATTTTATAAATTAGACAAGTCACGAAATAGGAAACTTGGGGGAACAGGAATTGGACTTTCTATTGTAAAAAACATCATGCAGCTCCATGGAGGGGGCTATGGAGTTGAAAATACAGTTAGTGGGGTAAAGTTTTATATAACACTGCCAAAAAAGGGCTGCTAAGCAGCCCTTTTAAAATTCAATTGTTACTGTTTTATTTTCCTCCAAACTCTTTTTAACATCTATTACCCTCTGATTTCTCGAACCTCTAAATTTAAGCTCTAAATCCCTTTCCTCCATGATAAACGGTCCATCAATTAAGATATCTATATTTTTTAATAATCTAACAAAACTTTCCTCCTTCAAAAGCTCCTCAAAATAAAATCCTGTGTAGGCTATAATATGATAATTTTCCTTCTTAAGCATTTCTGCAAGATAGGCAAATGCTTCTGCTTGAAAGAAGGGGTCTCCTCCTGTAAAGGTTACACCGTCAATAAATCTTCTTTTTAAAATATCCTCATATATTTCTTCAACCCCCATCCAAAATCCCTTATCAAAATCATGGGTGGAGGGATTATGACATCCTCTGCATTTATGTTTACACCCTTGAGCAAATATCGTATATCTTATCCCTGGGCCGTCAACAAAGCTCTCCTTCTCAATACCCGCAAGCTTGATTTTCACTTTACCACCTCTTTAATTCCACCCATGCTTTACTCTATCATAAAGTTCCTTTTTCTTTGCATCATTAAACCTATCGATAGTAGATAAATATCCTGTTATTCTTCTAATTCTTCTTATGTCTTCACTTCCACACTCTGGGCATTCATTATGGATAATTCCCCTATGTCCGCATACTCTACATTCATCTATTGGGAAGTTTATTCCTGCATATCCGACATCGCATTTTGCCATCCACTTTAGTATCTTTTCAAAGGCTTCGATATTGTTTTCAACAGTTGAAGGAAGCTCAACGTAGCTAATATGGCCGCCATTGCAAAGTTTATGGAATCTTCCTTCTATTTCAATCTTGTCAAATATGCTTATTTCATGTGTAACCGGAACATGATATGAATTAGTATAATAATCCTTGTCAGTTACTCCCTCAATTAATCCAAACATTTTTCTATCGACAGGCACAAATCTTCCTGCCGTTCCTTCAGCCGGCGTTGCATAGCAGACGAAATTCAGCCCTGTTTCTTCTGATGTCTTATCCGTATACTTTCTCATATACTCTATTATCTTATAACCTAATTCTAATGCATCCTTATCCTCACCGTGATGCTTTCCAACAAGTGCCTTTAACGTTTCGGCAAGGCCTATAAATCCTATTCCTAAAGTTCCATTTTTTATTGCTTCTCTTATAGTATCCTCTTCCTTTAGATTTTCTGAACCCATATAAAGCTTTTGTCCCATAAGGAAGGGAAGGTCCTTTACCCTAAGATTTGCAAGAACCTCAAATCTATGAAGAAGCTGCCTTTTACACAAATCAAGCATTTCATCTAAGTTTTTAAAGAAACCCTCTATGTTTCCAAATCCAGCCTTAAGAGCAAGCCTTGGAAGGTTTATAGTAACTGGTGCTATATTCCCTCTTCCTGCTGATATTTCAAGGCCGTTTCTATTCTGAATTGTTCTTGTTCTGCATCCCATATAGGAGATTTCATCACCATATTTTGCATTGAAGCTTGAATCCATAAAGCTAAAGGTTGGATTCATTCTGTGGGCTGCAACCTTCATGGCAAGCTTAAATAAATCGTAATTTGGATCGCCTTCCTCAAAATTTACTCCTTTTTTAACTCTAAACACCAGGTTAGGGAATATCGGACTTTCTCCCCTTCCAAGTCCCTTGTCAAAGGCTTCAAGCATTGCCCTAATTACCATTCTTCCTTCCTCTGAAGTGTCTGTTCCAAGGTTTATGCTGCTAAAGGGAACCTGAGCTCCTGCCCTTGAATGCATGCTATTTAGATTATAAACAAGGGCCTCCATAGCCTGGAATATTTCTTCATAAGATGGCTTTTCTTTAAAGGTTCTTATAACCTCTGCCATCGCTTTATCGAAATGGGGGAAACTTTGACCACCATACATATCATTTTGGTTGCTTTGAAGGATAATTGCTGCTTGTGCTGTTGCAGAGGATATCCTCTTTGGCGGACGAATATATCCGTATCCTGTATTAAAACCATTTAATAAAAGCTTTGTAAGATCTATTTGAAGGCAATTTAAAGTTTTGCCGTAAAAGTCAAGATCATGAATATGAATATCCGCATTAATATGTGCCTTTGCCATTTCCTCTGGAATTACATTATGTAGATAATATTGTTTGCTTGCAGCTGATGCTATCTGTAGCATCTTTGCTGAAGGAGAGTTTCCTATGTTAGCGTTTTCTCTGCTTGTTTCCTTTAATATTTCCTTTACAACATCCATAAGTTCGCTTTTAGCTTCTCTATATCTTGTTCTTTTGGCTCTATATAGTATATACGCCTTAGCTGTTTTAGCATGACCATTTTCAATCAAAACCTTTTCAACACAATCCTGAATAAATTCTACCGTTGGAATTTCCTCCTGCGGAAGGTTATTCATTATGTAGGATATAACCTTCTCAGTCAATTCCTCTGCCTTTGAATAATCAGTCCCCCCTACGTTTTGAGCTGCCAAATAAATAGCTCTTGTTATTTTTTCCTTCGTAAAGTTTACAACTCTCCCGTCCCTCTTTTTTACTTGCGTTAGCATCAAAATCTCCCCTTTTCAAAAATTACCACAATATTTTGTGCACTTTAAAAATTTTACCCACTATATATAGGTTTGTCAAATTAAGATTATTTTATTTTTTAAACCAAAAATATATTAAATTCACTTTTTCTAAAAATATCTTTACATATTAAAAATAATCACTATTTGACACCAGAGAAAAATAAATGAAATTTAATTAAATTAATTTTGCAAATTTATTGAAATTTTAATCATAATCCATTATTATATTAATATATTATGAAATTTTTGTATCATTTTCTTGCATATTCGAATAGAATATAATATATCAAATTAGGAGTGATCTTATGAAAATTCCAAGAACTATGATGACTCAGCATCCTGATAACGCAGTTGAATATATTTCTATCCAGCAAGAACCAGAAGAAGCCCTATTTTCTCTTCTCCCTCAAAATTCAGGAGGTCTTGGTATTGATGAAATTATGATAGATTTCGAAGGAAAATTAACCCCCTATCATCAACCCCTTCAGGTGGCAAATGAGCTTTATCATAACGGCCTAATTCCCGGTAAAGATGTCTTTATAACTCCAAGGCTATCAAGCGCAGATAAAGAAACGGTATTTAGGCAAATCATGTGCATAATGGCTGCAGTAGAAACAAATTTTTCTATGTTTGAAAAGACACAATATCAAGCAATAAAGGAAGTAATCGTCCCCATGTGCGAATCTTCTAAGGACCTTCTTGATACCCTTTCCCGCATCCAGTCGGTAATCGAACTTGGCAATAAGAATTTTAGTATCAAATTCGCTGAAAACTCAATAAACATTATCCCTTTATTTGAAGATATTGTCTCCCTTGTAAATATCGATAATTTATTAGAAGAATTTATAGATGGTTTAAAAAACAAACCTCAGTATATAAGATTTATGATTGGAAGGTCTGATTCTGCCTTGTCATACGGAATGGTATCAAGCGTCTTAGCTATAGTTTTATCTATATCTAAAGCTAAAGAACTAGAAAAAAGACATCCTATTCAAATTTACCCTATCATGGGATGTGGCACCCTTCCCTTTAGAGGGCAGCTTACCTATGAAAATATAGAAAATTTCCTTAAAACATATTCTGGAGTTAAAACAATAACGATCCAATCAGCATTAAGATATGACCATGGATTTGAAAAGACAAGAAATCTTGTTAAATATATAGAAGAAAACATAGATAAGTATAAACCTAAAGAATTTTCAAAAGAAGAAATCTCTTTGATAAAAGATCTCATTGTAATTTTTACAAAGTATTATATAAAATCCTTTTTAAAAATTGCAGAAACAGCAGCAAATATATCTATCTTTATCCCTAAAAACCGCGACAGGCTAGCAGCTTCTAAAAAGGGATTATCGTATCACAGGGAATTTGTTGATCTTAATAAATTTGCAACAATAATCGAAAACGAAAGGGCAAAAGAAGAAATTTTAGAAATCGATACTACATTAAATGTAAATATTCCAAGGGCTATTTCCTTTACCGCTTCAATGTATACCATAGGGATGCCTCCCGAATTTTTAGGAACTGGCCGGGCCCTTAGGGAAATAAAAAATAAATATGGTGATTTTGGGATAGAAAAACTCATTGAATTTTATCCACAAATCAAAAGCGATATGGAATTTGCTTTGAAATATACAAATCCAAACATTTCAAAACGTTTTATTGCTGAAGAAGTTAGAAAGGAATACGAATTAGACATTGCCCTTACAAGGGAAATACTTAATCTTGACTTTGACATGGAGGCAAATATCGAAAATGACTTTTACCATACCCTTTTAAAAACCGTAAGACCAATACTTTTGCATCTTTTAGGTAAAGAGTCCCAAATACTCGATAACAATTGTCAAGAATATAATATCCTAAAAGAATTAATTACAAAGCTAGGAAGCATAAGAGGTGGGTTAGGATAATCCACCTCTTATTATAAAAGCATGATATTGTTTTCCCAGCATTTTTTATATATCTCCTCATCCCATACAGAAACCTGAACTTCACCTATATGGGCCTTTCTTAAAAAGAACATACATATCCTCGATTGTCCTATTCCCCCACCAACAGTATAGGGTAATTCTCCCTTAAGAAGCATTCTGTGAAATGGAAGATTAATTCTCTCGATGCATCCTGCCTTTTTAAGCTGCTGTAACAAAGATTCTTCATCAACTCTAATCCCCATAGACGAAACCTCAAAGGCACAGTTTAATACCGGATACCAAAATATTATGTCCCCATTTAACCTCCAATCATCATAATCAGGTGATCTGCCGTCATGCTTTATTCCTGATTTTAATGTATCTCCTATTTGCATTATAAAAACTGCCCCTTTTATCTTTGCAATTTCCCTTTCCCTTTCCTTTGGTGTTAAATCGGGATATAAGTCCTCAAGTTCTTGACTTGTAATAAAAAATATGTCTTCAGGCAATATAGGAGTTATCTTTTTATATTTTCTACAAATATATTCTTCTGTGCTTTTGAATACATCATATATATCCTTTACAATTCTTTTTAAAGTTTCTACATTTCTATCCTTCTTGTCTATTACAAGTTCCCAATCCCATTGATCAACATATATTGAATGAAGATTATCTAAAATTTCATCCCGCCTTATGGCATTCATATCGGTATATAAACCTTCACCTACAGAAAATCCATATCTTTTAAGAGCAAGTCTTTTCCATTTAGCTAAAGATTGAACAACTTCTAAGGTATCATCTTCAATGTCATAGGCATCAAATCCAACAGGTCTTTCTATTCCGTTAAGGTAATCGTTTAAACCGCTTTTTCTTTTTACGAATAAAGGAGCTGAAACCCTTGTAAGATTTAGTTTTCTTGCAAGTTCCCTTTCAAAATAATCCTTAATATTTTTTATAGCTATTTCTGTTTCCTTTAATCCCAACAAAGGAACGTAATCCTTAGGAAATATTAACCTTTTCATTTTACCCCTCCTTTTGTAATAAAAAAACCTTCCGTCCCTAATGGGACGGAAGGTTGATTCCGCGGTGCCACCCAAATTGGCAAAAGCCCCCTTTAACGATACGGAGATAAACTCGATATCGCCTACCTTTTAACAGCGTAGCCCCGTCTAAGCCTACTTTTGCTTAGTGCAATTTCGGTTAGAGGCTCCAAGATGTTCTTCAGAATAAGTCTAGCACTAACCTCCCACCATCGTTAGCTCGCTGAAGCATCGACTTATTCCTACTCTTCTTATCATCGCCCTTTGCAATATTTTATTTTTATTTTTTCTTTTTTTAAAATAATTATACTTTATTTTCTCCTTTTGTCAATATATATTCGATTGAATTTAACACATCATTTGCAATACATTCGATTTTATCTTGCAATTTCTCGCTTAGACCAATTCTAAAATCTATATCTTCTATCTCTATTCCTATTATAAATATTTCTTTACAAATTTTAGATATAGCATCCCATGGAAAATAAGCATGGCAAAAACATTCATTTTCCTCAGACAAATCAGGTCTGAATATTTTTACTTCCCCTGCATTTTCTGAGGATATCATGGCATCTACAAAGATTGCTAAATCATCTTCTTTTAAAATACTAAATAAAAAATTTAGATCAGTTTCTAATATAAAAACCTCAATTTGATTCCCTTGAAGCTCTTTTTTTATCCTTTTTAAAACCTCAATCGAAACCCCATCATCCCCCATTAATATATTACCTATTCCAATTACCTTTATCCCATCCCTTCATCTCCTTATGGTTACATGTGTTGCGCAGGAAATACAAGGGTCAAAACTTCTTACTATTCTTCCAACCTCAACTATATCACTTATATCTTTAATTTTAGTCCCCATCAAGGCCTTTTCTGCTGTCCCAAAAGAATTTTCATCCCTTGGGGAAAAGTTCCATGCAGACGGGGTTATTATATCATAACCTTTTATTATATCCTTTTCTAAACTTACAAAGTGCAGCAATGCACCCCTTGTTGTATCTGTAAATCCTATCCCTATAGATTTATCTTTAAATTCATATTTTATCTTTTCTTCAATAGGCTCTATCATTTCTACCAAAACCTGCATTATTTTTAATATAATCGAGGCCTCAAGGCACCTTGCCTTTATCCTGTCCATGGTTGAGCTTTGCATTTTATATCTTCCGCTTAAGATCATTCTTGCTAGAGGGCCCACCTCCATAGCCCATTTATCATATCTTGGAGACTTAACAAAGGAATAGGCATTTTCCTTATTTATATCTTCAACCATTTGTCCGTCTACAACTTCATACCACGAGTAAATTATATTTTCTGTTATTTTGTCTTTATCGAACTCCTGCCTTATCCCATTTATAATAACCGAAGGTTTTACATAGGAAAAGTCTTCATAATCAAATAGCCCAAAACTCAAAAAATTATTGTATGCCCCACCCTTTTCAAAATAATCGCTGTAATAATTAGAAATAATATTAACATCTTCAAGCATGTAGTTATCTACAAAGTCCTTTATTCTATTTATCATAAATTTTAATTCTTGTATTTTAAATCTATCCAAAGAGCCAGTTACAATTCCCGGTAAAATGCCGTGGTTGTGGGGTGATTTTCCACCCAAAAGTGCCACTCCGACATGGGCTAATTTGCTAAACTCTACGCTCTTTATATAATCCTCTTGAATCTTCTTATTTAAATCATCTGGAAGCCTATAATCCTTATGGCATGTTTCAGAGACAGGGTTTATAGAGTCAAATTTAACATAATCAGGAACTGTAAACAGGTAAAAATGTCTTATATGGTTTTGAATTATATCAAAGGCATGAATTAGGTCGCGAATATATTTTATATTTAACGATGGCTTTATTTCTAATGCATCCTCAAGGGCTAAAGTCGATGCAACTGAATGAGCTGACGAACAGATACCGCATATCCTTTCAGTTAAATAAACAGCGTCTAAAGCATGCCTTCCCTTTAAAATCTTTTCAAAGCCCCTAAACAGATTGCCAACCGCCTTGGCATCAACTATTTTATCCCCCTCAATTTCAACCTCTATCCCTAAAAATCCGCTCATCCTTGTTATTGGATCTATCACAACTACCTTTCCCATATTATCCCCCTATAACCTGATAAAAGGCTCCATACCATCTGGGAAATAAGCATTAGCACATCCAATACAGGGAGTATTGTCGCCTATCGGCCAGTTGACACCGCTATTCCATTTTCTCGTTGGGCAATCTGTCCTTGTCACAGGGCCTCTGCAGCCTAACCTAAACATACAATAGGGCTCGCCCACATTCTGTGCAAAAATCCTATTATTAAAATAGGTCCTCCTTGGGCAAAAATCGTGGATGGTAAATCCGTAAAATAATAAAGGTCTTCCCTCGGCATCAAGCTCTATAGCACCATTGGTTATAAGATATGCCAAAGTGCCTATAATCCAATCCGGATGGCTAGGACACCCCGGAAGATTAATTACATCCCTTCCTAAAATCTCCTTTGCGCTTTTTGATTCGGATGGGTTAGGATTAGCCTTTGATACTCCGCCAAAGGAGGCACATGTCCCAACGGCAATGACATGTTTTGCCTTATTGCCTGAAAGTTTCACAGCTTCAAGGGCAGTAATTTTTTTGCCTTTGTAACTTGCTATTACATTGAAAAGCCCGTTTTCCCTTGTTGAGATTGCCCCTTCAACTACAAGAATAAATTCTCCCTTAATTGTTTCTAAAAAGATTTCAAAGGCCTCCTCCCCTTCACAGGTCATAAGGCTGTTGCTAAATTTTAAGTTTATCATGTTGTTAAGAAGATATACTACATCGGGAAAATTTGCATTTAAAAGTGAAATAGTATTCCCAGAACACCCGGTAGATTCGATCCAAATTACATTAGGTTTATTTACCCTTCCCCTTTTAATTTGCGTAATAGCTTCTTCTGCTAAAATGCTTGATAGTAAGTTTCTGCTATTTATAATTTCTTCTACGCAACCGCTAATTTTCAATCTATTTCCCCCTAAAGATTGCTCCCTTTTAGCGTTCCAACTACTTCAAGTTTTGAAAGTTTATCTTTGCCCTCATGGCATTTATTATATTCATCAGTAACGTCCCTACCTGCTAAAACTCCAAAATGACTTCCGCCTCCCCATGAGGCAATTAAAGTTACATCATAAACTATTCCATTTACCGCAACATAGGCTGGTTTACCATTTGTCCCATCGAAATTTGCAAGCTCATCCAAAGTAAATTCCCTTAATTCTCTTTTTTCTTCATTTTGTCTTAAAATTTTTAATGCTTCCTCCAATTTCAAACAAGCTCCATCTATACTGTCTATTATCATATTTTTGTAATACTCCTTCTCAATGGGACATAAGGCTAAAAACTCCATCGAATAAAGTTCTCTTATTCTTTCTAATATTCTTTCTAAATCCTCCTTTATTTTATTAATATCTTCCACAAGATCACTCCACATAATTTCTTTAGTAAAATTATATTAATTTACATCCCCTAAATATACGACATCAGCAAAACTTCCATCTTCTTTAATTACTTCTGATAGTTTTTTAGGATATATTCTCACAGCTTTTAAATCTTTAAGGTCTACCCATTCAATCCCTATTTGATATGCATCCTTTTCCTTTGCCCCTTCATAGTTTATCTCACCCTTTAAAGTGCATATAAACATATATTCTATTTGATGAATGTCGCTATCCCATTCTTTAAATTCATGATTTTTTCCAATGTAATCCCTTACAAATTTTAAATCCCCAACTTCAACTTCTGCACCTATTTCTTCCTTACATTCCCTTTTCAATGCCTCTATTATATTCTCACCTTTATTTTGTCCTCCACCAGGAAGAAGATAAAATATTCCAAATTGGTCCTTATTTTTAGTGCACAAAAGCTTGCCATCCTTTATTATTATCGCCTTTGCAGAATTCCTTATTGACATAGTCCACCTCCAAAACCATATTATTATTGAGAAATACTATAATTAATTATATAATAACTTAATAGTTATAACATAATGTGAGGAGGATGCAATTTGAAAAAAGGTGAAATTTACGAAGTTGAAATAAAGGATGTTAACTTCCCTAACAAAGGAGTAACAGTTATAGATGGTAAAACCGTGTATATTAAAAATGCTTTATTAGGTCAAAAGGTTAAAATAAAAATAGTAAAAAACAAAAAAGATTATGCAGAAGGTGTTATTGTTGAAATTATAGAAAGGGCAAATAATGAAATAAAACCTCCCTGCAGCGTCTTTGGTTTATGCGGGGGATGCTCCTATCAATCCCTTCCTTATGAAGTTCAGCTTGATTTAAAGTCTAATCAGGTTAAAAAACTTTTAGATGAGGCGGGAATTAAATACGAATTTTTAGGAATTGAAAAAAGCCCATTAGAGTTTGGGTATAGAAATAAAATGGAGTTTACATTTGGCGACGACGATGGAAAACTAGCTTTAGGATTACATAAAAAGGGAAAGTTCTATGAGGTTATTACAACAGATGATTGCAAAATCGTCCACGATGATTTTAATAAAATATTAGATGCCACCCTCTCCTATTTTTCTAAACTTAATATCCCCTACTACAGCAAAAAAACTCATGAGGGATTTTTAAGGCATCTTGTTTTAAGAAGAGCCTTTAATACTAATCAACTGCTTATAAACATAGTTACTACCTCACAGTTAAGTTTCGATTTTAAAGAATATGTTAATATGCTTCTTTCATTAAACTTAGAAGGAGAAATAATGGGAATCCTTCATACTACTAACGATTCTATATCCGATGTTGTTCAAAGCGATAAAACAGAAATACTATACGGCGTCGATTTTATAACAGAAGAAATATTAGGTCTTAAATTTAAGATAACCGCCTTTTCCTTCTTTCAAACTAACTCCAAAGGTGCAGAAAGATTATATTCGGTTGTAAGGGATTTTGCAGGTAATGCAAAGGATAAAGTTATATTCGACCTATATTCAGGCACAGGAACTATAGCTCAAATTATGGCACCCGTTGCAAATAAGGTTATTGGAATAGAAATAGTTAAAGAAGCTGTTGACGCAGCAAAGGTAAATGCACAGTTAAACAACTTAGGCAACTGTGAATTTATTGCAGGAGATGTCCTTACAAAGGTTGATGAGTTGAATATAAAACCTGATATCATAATCCTTGACCCTCCAAGGGATGGAATTCATCCTAAGGCCATAAATAAAATAATCAATTTTAAAGCACCAAAAATAGTTTATGTATCCTGCAAGCCTACATCCCTTGCAAGGGATTTAAAAATATTTGTAGAAAGCGGATATGAGGTAAAGAAAGTAAAATGCGTTGACATGTTCCCTCATACGCCGCATGTGGAAACTGTTGCGTTGATAGAAAGGAAATAGAATATCATTAAAATATGATTTGCCGGTTTATCTTGACATTTCTTTAAAAAGATTTAACACTGTCTTCCCAGCTTGCGGCAGCAGCAATTCTGCCATAGAACTTACATGTGAAGAATTGGATGTTTTGTCTTCAAATAAGAAATGGGGGATGTATGTAAAAATTGGGAATAAAGAGGGCATATACCCTTTTTGTTTTTAATATTTACTTTAGTAATAATAAATAAAGAGAAATACAGGTAAAACTATATATAAAAATATAAATTAAATGGAAGGCAAATATAGTTTAAAGATCTCAATAAAGATGACAGTAAAAATATATAACCAATCAAAAGTTTTAAAACCTGTCGAAGAACTAATAATTGGGTAATCTGTTTTTGGCACAATGAGCAATTTTAAATATACTATAAAACGGAGGTTTTTTAATGGAAATACATAAAATATTATTACCTTTCGCATTTGCAGAAATTTTAGCAAGTATTTTTAAAAATATAATTTCACGAGATATCCAAGAAATATCATATAAAATTGAATTAATCTTAATTATTTTTGAAATCGCTATGATAGTATTTGATATATATCCTAAAATATTTAGGGTAAGATAATATGTTGGGGCGTTAATGTTTTATTTAACTTTAAATATTATTTCAAATATATTGCTAATAATCGCATTTGGTAGTGGATTAGGTATCTAATAATTATGTTTTAGCAGGAGGAATTTCGTTGAGTTGCACAGTATTTTACAAGGGGAAATTAAAGGATGAGTATACTTTTAAAGATATCGTTTCAATTATTGAAAAGCATGCTAAATTTTTAGAGTGCAAATTAAATATAAGTGATATCAGTTTAGAACTTATATTTCTAAAAGGTAAGAGTGAACCTCTTGTTCTATCTCTTGAAAATAATAAAATAAATGGATTTTTCAAATGGAATGGGATTGATGAAGAAGAATACTATAAAATACTCGATATGTTTATTGATTTAAAACCATTATTTAAGTCTTATAAAATAGAAGATGACTTAGGAATATGCGATAATTATATTATTCAAAATAAACCATGTAAAATAATTATACGTCCTATATTAAATGATAAGGAACAAAAACTACTTCAACGCATACTCGAAAATATAAACAAGAAGTATTCCGATACTGAATTAGAATTATTGAATATTATGTATCGTTATTCTGATATATCTCCATTTAGCGAAAATATTTGTCGTATAATAATTCAGGATTTCATAAAGATATTTGATATAAAATCATCAATATCAGAAAAATACAATAATATTCTAAAAGTTGCAAATGAAATTAACTGGTTTGATGGATATTTAACCTTTACAGAAGAAAATTTTATTTTTGAATTTATTTATATTGTTGTTGCTGTTTGGATAAACTATTGTCTATCTTACAAAAACAAAGGATTAGTTAAAGATTTGTCTAATAATATCAGAGGGCTTGAAAGCAGTAAGTTAGCTGCAATATATGGAATTACGTCTAATTTTTTAAACTGCCATACTGGGACTGTTAATTCAAAACACGCAGAAATAAATAAATTTATGCAAAAGTTTTATTCTAATAGTAACCCTTTTACTTTATCTCAATTAGGTGCTGAAACAGAACTTATACTTTTAATTACAATACTAGATTACTTAGGATTTAAATATAATTTAGAAACATAAGTTTATTGATAGATCGATTGAAATAAAGGATTTTATATTATCAGAGTTGCATAATAAATGATTAAGCTATTAGAAGGAATAGATGATATTAAATTAAAGAATATCTTAAAAGGGAATATTATAACCCATGAAAACATTGATAAGGCATTCGATATGTACACTCATGGATTTTGGGACAATTTCGATCATTGTCTTAATGAAAAGGAAACTAAATATTTACTGTCTTCTTTCCTAGAGCATAATTTGAAACATGAATATAAGTTTATAGAGTTTTTTAAACTAGCATATAAGTTGAATGAAAACGAGCCAATAATAATGAATTTACCTTTTCACGAAATAGATAGCACTCATTTATTAAATATGTTAAATAGAACAAATGCGCAAATTAACAGCTCAAAGGACATATTACAAGATTAAATATCCTGAGCTTATTGAGTTATTTACAAAACTAGCCACGAGGGAATTGTATTTTCCTATATTTTATTTTATCAAATTCCCTATTATAATTATTGGTAACTTCGATTTATCATTTCCTATTTTTTTCTTAAATAAGGACGATATAAATAAATACAAAATTATTGCAGAAAAATGTGGTTTGTTTATAAGAGATATAGTAATTAGAAATTAGTTTTTATCAACAAGCTCATATATTTGAGATATTATTTTCAAATTTCATTAGTTAAATTATCAATGTATAGCAAATGTAACTATTTAGATTCAAATAAGGACATAGTATAATAAATTTATTATAGGGGATTGGCACTAGGGGGGAAAATAATCATGTCAAAAAACGTTTTAAAACCGATAGAAATATATGGAACATTAATTTTCTTTATTATTTCAATAATTTTTTGTTTATTAGTAAACATTTCAATGGCATATGGCTTCATAATAAGCATAGTATCATATTTTTTATTTTTTTCTAAAAAGGGTTTTTCATGGAAGGATTTATATTTAATGATGATAAAAGGTTTAAGTGAATGTAAGATTTTATATGCTCTAATTTTACTTATCGGAGCAACTGTGTCTATTTGGCTGTCATCGGGGATTGTCCCTTCTATGATATACTATGGCTTTGAGTATATGGCAAGGGCAAATTTTCTACTTGCAGCCTTTTTTATCATTTCATTTTGTGCATTATTTATGGGAACAGCAGTAGGAACAATAAGCACTATAGGCGTCGCAATTCTTGGAATAGGTTTAGGTTTTGGAATTCCATCAAATATTCTTCTTGGTGCAATCGTATCTGGTGCATTTATAGCAGATAAAATATCACCTATCTCAGGACTTTTAAATCTAACATTGTCAACAACCAATACAAAATATAAGGATGTTTTAAAATCAATGATTTTAACCCTAATCCCGACTATTATAATCACATCAGTAATATATTATGTTTTAGGAAGAAGATTTGCAGGACATATCGACTTGCCAAGTATTAAAATACTACAGTCATCAATTAAGGATATATTTTTCATTTCACCCTATTTACTAGTAGTTCCAATAATAATGGTTGTAATGTCTTTGCTGGGTGTTAAAATAATTTATTCTATAATTACATGTTTATTTATTGGAATTTCGATAAGCCTTTTTGTTCAGCATTTTACACTGAATGAAGTTGTTAGATTCATAATTTTGGGTTTTAAGAATAATACTGGTTCATCTTTAGATAGAATACTAACAAGCGGCGGAATGATATCAATGGTCGAAGTGCTTTTTATCGTAATGGGAGCAATTTCCCTTAGCAGTATCCTTGAAGGAACAGGTGTGATTTACTTTTTTACAGATAAAATATTTAACAATATAAAAAGCAGAAAGGAATTAATTTTAAAGACTGGAATTGTAAGCAGCATTTTAACAATAATAACTTGCGACCAAACTATTGGAATAGTTCTCCCAGCAAGGATTTTATCTTCAAAATACGATAAATTAAATGTAAAAAGAGAAATACTTGCAAGAACAATATCCGACACAGGAACAATTATAGCTCCATTAATGCCATGGAATGTAAACGCCCTTTTAATATCTATAATTGCTGGTTCATCTAAAGGATATATTCCCTTTGCGGTGTTGTGTTATATTACACCTTTAGTAACATTTATAATTTCAAGTTTAAATTTAAAGCATAAACAAATTAAAATTCTTTCAATTTAGGGGGATAACTTTATGATAAAATTTGAAAAAATTTCTCATGATGATTATGGAGATATCCTTGATATATGTAAAGATATTTTGGGTGGGACTGATTACCTTCCTCATATTTTCCACAAATGGGTAGATGATAAGGGTTTCTTTTTAGGAGCATATACTTCTTTTGGAAAGTTAGTTGGATGTGCAAAATTGTCTTTTTCTATTTTATATTAGATAATAAAAACTAAATATTTAAAAAGAGGGGATTATATATGAAATCCAATAAAAATTTAATAATCTTTTTATTTATAATTGCTCTATTATTGGCATTAGATTTAAGAGCAACGCTTAAAATATCATATTTTTATCAAAGCAGCCTGAATGCGATATTGACAGAATATAATAAAGGGTTGCAGGAGTTTATAAATTCCAATAATCCAGAAGATATTCGTTCGTCTATTAGAATAGCAGAACAGATTAATATTTCCGAGCCAGAATCATTAGATGGTTTAACAATAACCAATATATTATTTAAAAGACAAAATCAAAAGTGCATAGATTATATTAAAATATTGCTGGATTTTTCTAGGGAAATCTATATTAATCCATCAAATAAAAATATAATAATAGAAATATATGAAAACAATGAAAAGATAATCAATTTAACTTCTGAAGTTAAATCAAATGGAATAATAAAAACATTAAATTTACAGAAAGAAATCAATTTTACAATTGATAAATCCTTTGTTGATATAGCTGATTATATAAGAGGGCAAAAATAAAAGTTATATAGCTACTTTACATCCACCTTTCGATTTTAATTTTTTTCATTAGTTCGTTAATGTTTTCTAATTTGGGTGATTTTGTTCCTTCCTCTATAATTGAAGCTGTAGCAGAGGATACTGCTAATCTAAATATATCTTCATCTTCCATATTTTTTGACTTTCCAAAGGCGATTGCTGCCACCATAGCATCCCCTGCACCTACAGTGCTTTTAACTTCAACCTTTTGAGGATATGCGTAAAATATCTTATCCCTCGTTACATAAAAGGCCCCCTTATCCCCCATCGAAATAACAGCCTTCTTAATCCCTTGTCTTATCAGTTCTTTGCCCACTGAAACTATGGAATTTAGGTCGTCTTTAAAGTCAAATATCATCTTAAGTTCATTTATATTTGGTTTAACGATATCTGGTTTTGCTAAAAGGCCATTTTTAAGGGCCTCTCCATCTGCATCTAATACCGTCACAGCCCCTACATTCTTTAAAAAAGTAATTAACTCAAAGTAAATATCGTTATTAACTCCCTCAGGAAGGCTTCCTGATAATACAAATATATCCCCTTGCCTTGCAAAATATTTAATTTTTTCAAACAACTTTTCAATATCCTTCTTAGAAACCCCAAACCCTTTTTGATTTATATCAGTAAAAATTCCTAATTTATTTTCTACCAATTTTATATTTGTCCTTGTTTCACCTTCTACACAAATAAAGTCATGCTTAATTTCAAGCCTATCAAGATAATTAGTAAAATTATGCCTGTTTTCTACTCCCAAAAATCCAAGGGAAATACTTTCTCCTCCAAGGGATTTTATTACCTTAGAAACATTAATTCCCTTTCCTCCGATATCTATTATGCTCTTAATACTCCTATTAACATCACCTTTTATGAGCTCATCCAAATATACCGTCATATCAAATGCGGGATTTAAAGTAACCGTGTAAATCAAATTATCTACCACCTTTATTCTGTTATAACTTCTACGCCAAGTTTTTTGTATCTTAGCTTTTCCTCATCCTCCATATTATTTGTAATAATATAATTTACCCTTGATACCGGGCATATCAGTGAAAAGGTAACTTCATCGAATTTTGAGCTATCTACACAAAGGTAAACCTCCTTTGCATTTTCTATCATAGCTCTTTTTACATTTGCCTCCATTGAATTTGGTGTTGTAACTCCATACTTAATTGAAACTCCATTTGCACCAATAAAGGCCTTATCAACTCTAAATTGCCTTAATGTGTTTTCAGCTATAAAGCCTACCATTGCCTTTGTTTTTGGCCTTATAATTCCACCGGTTATAAGAACTTCTATGTCTTCCCTGTTTGAAAGATCATTAGCAAGGTTAACCGAATTTGTAATTATGGTAACATTTTTAGCTGTAATATATCTTGCGATATATTGGGTTGTAGTTCCTGCATCAAGTATAATTGTATCTCCATCTTTAATAAACCTTGCTGCAATCTTTCCTATATAATCCTTTTCATAAAGATACTTGTCCTGTTTTTCAATAAAGGAAGGCTCAAAATTAGTATGAAAACTATTTACAGCACCACCATGGGTTCTTATTATAACCCCCATGGTTTCAAGCTCATTCAAATCCCTTCTTATGGTTGATTCAGATACATTAAATATTTTAGCAAGTTCTGACACCTTTACGCTTTGCCCACTTTTAATAATGTCGATTATCTTATTTTTCCTCTCTTCTGCAAACATATAATCACCTAATCTCATTTTTGATTGTTTTTGTTATAATTTATGCTCATTATTGCTCATTTATGACTATTTTAATTATAAATCGTCAGAAAATTATTGTCAAGATAAAAGAATACATTTAATATTAAAGGAAATTTTCACATTTAAACTTTACTTTTCATATAATGTTATTGTGAGCATGTTGAAAGGAAAAGAATATGTATTACCCTTACTTTTGCCCTTATTTTGTTAATCAACCAAGAAACACTAAGGAGGCTATGTTTACACCCTTCATCTCCTGTCCATGCCCCTACTTTGTGAACATGCCTTTTTACAGCGATGAGTATGCAAATGAAGATTCTAATTATGAGCGCTTTGATTCAAGACCAGCTTACCCTCAACCGTCGCAAGGTTCTAACTTAATTGAACTAAAGGATTATGGCTCAAAAGCCTTTGTAGTTGACATTGAAAAAGCCACAATACAAAACAATAACTTCCGTTTAGCTATATGGACCGGAGAACATCTACAACTTACATTGATGAGTATTAAACCTGGAGAAGAAATAGGCTTAGAAATGCATCCTAATGTTGATCAGTTCTTACGCATCGAAGAAGGTCAGGGAGTTGTAATGATGGGAGACAGAAAAGACAGCTTAGATTTCAGAGCAAATGTTTACGATAACTATGCTATTTTTATACCAGCTGGAAAGTGGCATAATTTAATAAACACAGGTAATAAGCCACTTAAACTTTATTCTATTTATGCACCACCTCAGCATCCTAAGGGAACAATTCATAAAACTAAAGAAGATGCAGAAGCTGCTGAAAAGGGGCATAAATAATTTCATTTATATTAATAAAAACCTCTCACCTGCAAGTTATTTGCTGGTGAGAGGTTTTTATTTTTTATTTAAATTTTACCGCCGTTCCATAAACAATAACTTCTGCTGCACCTTGCATAATATTGCTGGTTGCATATCTAATGTTTATAACAGCATCAGCTCCTAATTTTTCTGCCTCTTCTACCATCCTTTTGGTTGCAATAGCCCTTGCTTCATTCATCATCTCTGTATATGATACTATCTCACCGCCGACTAAAGTTTTAAGTGCACTTAAGATATCCTTTCCTATGTGCTTTGAATGAACAACTGAACCCTTAACAAGGGACAAAGTTTCAAGCTCTTTTCCCGTAATAAAATCAGTATTTACTAATATCATCTTCCTTCCCCTCCCTTATTTCCTTAATCCTTTCATAGGCAACATAAATGAATGAGCCTATTATAAATAAAGCTATAAAAACGATTAAATAGGCAAAAAATTTTGGTGTCGAAGTTGAAAATATTGCTGAAATGATGCCGATAAAATACGAACCCATAATTATAGTCCCAATGAGTGCAATTATTAGAACAGTTAGTATCCCCTTTTTCATAACTCACCACCTAAAATTTATTAATATATTTTTTTACTAATTCTAGCCCCTGTTTATAATATTCTGGTGCCTTATAATACGTCCAGCAGCAGATCCCAAAACCTAATCTTAATAGATAATAATCAAGCCTTTTAAAAAAACCCTCATCAATACTAATATATTTATTATACCCCTCAAAAAATGTTTTTTCGATGTCTTTATTCTCCAAAAAATACCTAAAATACAACCTGACAATATCCATTTCTATATTTCCCGGGAAACTTTGTTCAAAATCGACAATCCCATTCACTTTGTATTCACCATTTTGACAGATAATTAGTATATTTCGCCCGTCAAAGTCATTGTGACAAAGCCTTGACTCCTTAATGCTTTCTATTAAAAAAAAATTCCTTTTTATTTTTTCTGCAGCTTCAATTAAGATTCTCTTTTCCTCCATATTTTGTTGCATTAATTCGCACAATTGAATCTCAAAGCTTCTTACAAAATATGTATAATAATCCCTTATATTATGAATACTTTTTCCTTTCTCATCCCAATCGCCAAAAAAGTCAAAAGTTTTATAAGAATGAATTTTACCTAATTCCTGACCTATTTCAAAAAATAACTTTTTTAACTCATCTAAAGTCATAGTTTTATATAATTTATCTAATTGTTCTCCTTCAATATATTCATATATCATCCACTCATTGCCATCATCTAAAATTCCATATCTAAAATATTTTGGACATTTTATGGTGGAATTTTTTAATAAACTAAGGGAAGCTATCTCCCTTGGCATTCTATTTTTTATTCCAAATATCTTGAAAATAACCTTTTGACCACCTTTTAGTCTAATATAATACACATAGTGTCTGTTTAATTCATAATGTCCTATTGATCTTATCTCTTCAACATCCATTGCAAACAATTTTCTAATTATACTTCTTACCCTGGTGTCATCATAACTCATAGTAATTCCCCCAAAAAATGACTTTTATTTAGTTTAACACAAAAATAATTTGTATAAATAGCTTTATTTTTCATAATATAAAGAGAAGGAGGTGAAAACTTGAGGGTAGCTATTATGGGTGCTGGTATTTCTGGACTGTCCTGTGCTATTATACTTGAAAGATATGGAATCATGCCAACAATTTTTGAAAAAAGAAATAGAGTTGGAGATAGATTCATTAATGCAGAAGCTATGTTTGAAATATTAAATAGGCCAATAAAGGATTGCATTCTCTATATAAAAGAAAAATTTAATATAGTTTTAGATCCTATAAGTGAAGTAAATAAATTAACCATCCATTCCAAAAACGAAAAAGGCAATATTATTGGTAAGATAGGTTATACCAACATAAGAGGAAGACACGAAAACTCCTTTGAAAATCAGCTAAAAAAACAAGTTAAAAGCAACATAATATTTAACTCAAATTATGAATATGAAAAACTTTGTAAAGAATTCGATTATATAGTATTAGCAACGGGAGATGGAGAATATGCTACACATTTAGGCAACTACAGATGTGACCTTACTTGCACTATAAAAGGTGCTACGGTTATCGGAGATTTTACAATTGACAACCCACATGTATGGTTTATTTATGAAATTATCCCGAAAGGGTATGCATGGTTAATTCCCTTTACAGATAAGGAAGCTAATTTAGTTATAGCTTATCCAGATTACCCAAACAACATAAAATTGGATATAAATAATATGTGGGAGGCCTTCTATAACTTAGCATGTAATGAGTTAAAACAAAGTTTAAGGATTACAGATAGATTTGAAATAACAAGATACATGATGGGAATATGCTTAAGGCCTAAAGTAGATAATACTTACTTTGTCGGGAATTGCTTTGGGACCATAAGCCCTGGGCTTGGTTTTGGCCAGTTTGCATCTATTTTAACTGGCGTATATTGTGCTTATGATATTTTAGGAAGAGGAAAATACGAAATACTAACAAAGCCTTTATTTAAAAACTATTATAACTCCCTAGTTCTTAGAAGATTCTTAGAAGGTTTAGATGATTATGAGATCGATAAATTAGTAAAAAATCTTAATAATAAGCTGATTAATAAATTCACTAATAGAATATGCAGCAATACTATAAGTATAGATATACTAAAATTAACTACGCCATACATGAAGTTAATAAACCATATTAAAGCACATAAAAACTCATAAAAAAGGTAAAATCACCCAACGGTGATTTTTATGCAATCTCTCTTTCTTTTTCTATTAGTTCAATCATCTCATGAATTTGTTCCCAGTTGTAAACTCTTTGAATGCCTTCTTTTAACGGTTTACGATTATAAGGACAGTCTATAAGTAAAACCTCAAATCCCTCATTTGCAAGATCAACAGCATTTTCATATCTATCTTCAATGAAAATATCGCATTTTAAATCTTTTGCTTTTTGAATTTTGTTATGACTTCCCAATAAATATATTTCTCCTTTAGGAAAAGCATGTTTTTTAAGCCATTTTTCTGTTATATTCATTAGCCTTTGTTCCCTGGCAGAAACATAAAAAATATTGTGCTTTTGAGATATATCCTTTAAAATCTCTGATGCAAATTCCCTCGGCCTTGCTCTAAAATGTATTAGCTCTGAATACATCCGATAAAACTTATTATATTCCTCCTGTGAAATATTTAATACTTTATAAATTTCATATTCTTTAACATCATCTTCCTTTACATCCTTATCAAAATAATAATTTGCTAAATCTAGCCAATAAAAAGGATCTGTTATAGTTCCATCGATATCTATACATATATTGAATCTTCTCATACTTCCACCTCCTACTCATATTTTAAAATCTTTTATTAAAGGAAGAATTATAAAACAGTTAAAACATTGTAAAATTAAAAGGTCGCATTATGCGACCTCTGGGGATCCCCCTTTTTAAAAGAGGGGAGATTATTCAAAATATCTTTTTAAAAGGCCCCTAAATGCGGCACCGTGCCTTGCTTCATCCTTGCACATTTCATGAACAGTATCATGGATAGCATCAAGGCCAAGTTCCTTTGCCTTCTTTGCAAGTTTTAGCTTACCTTCACATGCACCGTATTCAGCTTCAACCCTCATTTGAAGGTTCTTCTTTGTGCTGTCTGTTACAACTTCTCCTAAAAGTTCAGCAAACTTTGCAGCATGCTCTGCCTCTTCAAAGGCTATTCTTTTATATGCTTCTGCAACTTCAGGATATCCTTCCCTATCTGCCTGACGGCTCATTGCAAGATACATACCAACTTCTGTGCATTCTCCTATAAAGTTTGCCTTTAAACCTTCGATTATTTCTGGATCAACTCCCTTTGCAACTCCAATTCTATGTTCATCAGCCCAAACGAGCTCTCCATTTTCCTTTGTTATGAATTTTTCCTTTGGTGCACCGCATTGTGGACATTTTTCTGGTGCTTCACTTCCTTCATGAACATAACCACAAATTGTGCAAACAAACTTTTTCATCTTCCCATCCTCCCTATCACAATTAATTTACTCTTTACATTTTTAATATTATCATACTTTTTTGTTTTTGACAATAGTTTTTTGGAGAAAATTATTATCCATTAGTAATCTAAACTATTTTGTATTTTCTTAACGGAGTTTTTAATAACTTTCCCTATGTAGCTAACATGAAAGCCAAATTCATCTGCTATCTCCTGCATCGTCTTACCTTCTAAAAAATACTTTTTTATTATTTCCTCCTGCCTTGCTGTTAGATGCCTAAAGGCACTATATATTCTTTGTAAATCCTGTTCTTTGGTTATCTCTTCAAGGATTTTATGTTCAAACTCTTCGTCCTTTATAATATCTTCTATCTTTCTATTCGAATCATTATAGAGCTCTTGGTTTAATGAGATGTATCCAAAATTTTTCTGAGCTTGTCTATAAAAAGTTCTTATCTCATTTTTAATGTATGTATAGGCTAGAGTTGAAAACTCTATGTCTTTAGAAATATCATAATCTAAAAAGGCCTTGTAAAGTCCTATACTTGCAACTTGAAAAAGGTCAGCATACTCTACTTTGCTTTGCCATTTTTGACACAAGTTATGTATTAAACTTTTATATCTTTCAAAAACTTCTTCAAAGGTTACTACAATATATTCATCGCTTATTTTAACAAGCTTTTCCTTAACCATCCTGCACCTCTAATGCTTTAAATTTCTTTATAAATAATTTTATCATCCAATAAAAATTAGTAAACAAAAAACTTAACTTTAGGTGCTAGCACCTAAAGTTAAGTTTTTATGAGTTTAAAAATTTATACACCGAATCAAAAACATCATGCTTTTCGCATTCAATCGTTATGTTATGCCCACACTTTTTTAGAATACACTTTTGTTTTACTGAAGATACCGCTGTATTATAAAGGTAATCTACACTTTTAATATCTACTGTTCCATCCCCTTCAGATTGAACGATAAATAAAGGTGATTTTACTTTTTTTAGATTCTTTTTCACTATGCGATTTAGTTTATTAAATTCATGAATAGACTTTACCGGAATCTTATCATACCCTAAAAGATATTTTCTTTCCTCTTCTGGTCTTTCCTGAGGAGGCCATTTTGCATATCTCATAAAATATTTTGCTATAAATGCAAATTTACCAGTTTTATTTTTTAAAATTAATGGAGGTGATAGGGCAACTACCTTATCTATATCATAATTTTCAGCAATATATAAAGCTAAAAGCGAACCCATAGAATGGCCTATAACATAAATCTTAGAACAGCTTTCCTTTAAAAAATTTAATCCCTCCTCAACGGATCTTATCCAATCTTTAAAAGTAGCCCTTTCCATTTCATCGATTGTGGTTCCATGTCCGTGCAATCTAACGCCATAAACTGTATATCCCTTTTCATTTAAAAAGTGTCCTAATTCCCTAAGTTCAGCAGGCGTTGAAGTAAATCCGTGAATTAAAAGGCATCCTTCTTCTTTGCCCTTTAAGAAATATTCTTTTCTTAAATCTTCTTGATTTAACTGCAATTCCCTCATTTAACCCCCCCTAACCTTCTTAATAATTATTATAAAACTAAATTGTAATTATTACCAATCTAGTTATTTACTATTTAGGTAAAATATTTTAAAATATAATAGAAAGCCTTTTCTATTTTCTTTATTACTAAAACTTTCAAAAAGTGGGGGGATAAAATGAAGGAAAAATTACCTTTTTCAAAACTTGTTGCCTATTCCTTAGGGCAATTTGGCTGGTCAATTTTATCTGGAATAATAGGGACATATCTAATCTTCTACTACATTCCTACTGAAAAATCAGGAATCTCTACTTTGATCCCACAAGTAACTTTTTTTGGTTTTTTAACTATCATTGGTATGATAACTATGCTAGGGAGATTTTTTGATGCAATAACCGACCCATGGATTGCAACCTTAAGCGACAGATGCAAATCAAAGGATGGGAGAAGAATCCCTTTTATGAAATATTCTGCTATTCCATTTACTATAACAACCGTTCTTGTGTTTTGGACTCCTTCAAAGGGCGAAAGTTATTATAACGCTTTATATTTGGCAGTAGTTCTTCTCCTTTTCTATCTTTTTATGACAATGTATGTAACACCCTATTTTGCACTCCTTTCAGAACTTGGCCATACTCCTGAAGAAAGACTTAATCTCTCTACAGCTATTTCCATCACATGGTTTTTAGGTTTTGCTGTTGCTTCTCAGGCACCTGTTATATGGAACATATTTTTAAACATGGGCTATAATAAAAGAAGTGCAATATTAATAACTTTTTCAATACTTTCAATAATTGCTTTAATATTTTTACTTGTCCCAGTGTTTACGATAGATGAAAAAAAATATTGTAAAGCGACTCCTTCAGAAATCAAAATGGTTGAATCCATAAAAGCTACTTTTAAAAATAAGGATTTTAAAGTTTTTGTTTTTTCTGACTTGGTTTATTGGATAGCAATCACAACCTTCCAAAATGCACTCCTTTACTATATAACAGTTTTACTAAATCTTCCTGAGGCTATGTTAGGTATTCTATTGATTTTACTCGGAGTAGGGTCCTTTATCTTCTATGTTCCGGTTAATTTACTTGCAAAAAAATATGGCAAGAAAAAACTTCTTATATTCGCCTTCGTTCTTTTTATAATTACTTACTCATTAGGTTTCTTTTTAGGGAAACTCCCTATATCCAATACCATTCAAGCATACATTTTGGTTATCTTTGCTTCAATCCCGATGGCTGTCTTTGGAATACTACCTAATGCAGTTATTGCAGACATAGCAGAATTCGATGCTATCCGTTCTGGTTCTAAAAGGGAGGCTATATTCTTTGGCACCCGAACATTTATGTCAAAGGTTGGTCAAATGCTTTCTATGCTGGTTTTAAGTTCCCTTTTGCTGTATAAAAGAAACGGCAGCAACGAGATAGGAATAAGATTAACTGCCTTATCAGCTGCACTGTTCTGCTTTTTAGGGCTTATATTGTTTTTAAAATACAATGAAGAATATATACTAAGGGGTATTTCAAAGAATGATAAAAATATAAGCATATAAACAAAAAAACTTAAACTTAAGTGCCTGGCACTTAAGTTTAAGTTTTTTGTTTAACCTAAAAACATTTTCAAATCATCTTCAACGTTTGTGATGCTGCCTATTCCAAACTTATCAACTAAAACTTTAGCAACGTTTGGTGAAAGGAAGGCTGGTAGCGTTGGTCCAAGGTGAATATTTTTAACTCCAAGGTAAAGTAGTGCAAGAAGAACTGTCACAGCCTTTTGTTCATACCAAGCAATGTTATATGAAATTGGAAGTTCATTAACGTCATTAAGGCCGAATACTTCCTTAAGTTTTAGTGCAATAACTGCAAGGGAATATGAGTCGTTGCACTGTCCTGCATCTAGAACTCTTGGTATTCCTCCTATATCTCCAAGATCTAGTTTATTATATCTATACTTTGCACATCCTGCTGTTAATATAACTGTATCCTTCGGAAGGGCTTTTGCAAATTCTGTGTAGTATTCCCTTGACTTCATTCTTCCATCGCAACCTGCCATTACAAAGAATCTTTTTATTGCACCACTCTTTACAGCTTCAACAACTTTGTCTGCAAGGGCAAGAACTTGGTTGTGGGCAAATCCACCAACTATTTCGCCCTTTTCAATCTCAACAGGTGGCTTACATCTCTTTGCATGTTCTATAATTTCACTAAAGTCCTTCCTTCCGTCTTTACCTTCACTAATATGCTTAACTCCTGGGAATCCCACAATTCCTGTTGTGTATACTCTGTCTTTATATGAATCCTTTGGTGGGACTAAGCAGTTAGTTGTCATAAGGATTGGTCCATTAAAGCTTTCAAATTCTTTCTCCTGCTGCCACCATGCATTTCCGTAGTTTCCTACGAAGTGAGGATACTTCTTAAACGCTGGATAGTAATGTGCTGGAAGCATTTCGCCGTGGGTATAAACATCAACTCCTGTCCCCTCAGTTTGCTTTAAAAGCTCTTCAAGGTCCTTTAGGTCATGACCACTTATTAATATAGCTGGATTGTTTCTAACACCAATATTAACCTTTGTTATTTCTGGATTGCCGTATGTTGAAGTATTAGCCTTATCTAAAAGGGCCATTGTATCTACTGCGTATTTACCAGTTTCCATAGCAAGAGCAACCAACTCATCTGCCGTTAAGCTGTCATTTAAAGTAGCTGCAAGTGCCCTTTGCATAAATTTGAATATTTCATTATCCTTAAATCCTAACTGATATGCGTGATAAGCATATGCAGCCATTCCCTTAACTCCATAAGTTATAAGCTCTCTTAATGATCTTATATCTTCATTTGCTGTTGATAGAATTCCTATTTCTATTGCCTTTGAATCAAAATCATTTTCGTTTCTAGTCCAAGTTGCCGCATCATGATTAATATCGCTAATATTTATTCCTTTAATTGAAAGAGCATTTTTAATATTATCTCTTACAATAAGCGCATTCTTAATCTTTTCTACAAAGTAAACTTTATCAAAATTTACATTTGTAATCGTAGCAAACAGGCCCTCCATCACAAATTTATCGACATCATCAAACTGGATTCCGTTTTCCTTTGCAACAATATTATATAGTGAAATGCCCTTTAAAGTATACATAAAAAGATCCTGCATTCTTGCTACATCATCGGTTTTTCCGCAAACACCCCTTAGGGAGCATCCTACCCCCTTTGCAGCTTCCTGGCATTGAAAACAAAACATACTCATGTTTATTCCTCCTTTTGATTAATTTTACAGTTTAAATATACTACTTTATCCCATCCTAATCAGTGATTTTTATCACATACTCAAATTTAATGAAAAAAATTTGGTTTTAGGTTATAATATAATTAAAATACAATTGAAGGGATGATTGGAATGAAGTGGCTTTATAAAATGGAAAACAAATATTATAAATATTCAATAAAAAATTTGATGTTATATATCGTAACTTTAACCTTTGCAACCTATTTAATCTCTACTTTTAATCCATCCATTATTGAAAATTTTATGCTCATTCCAAGCCTTGTTTTAAAGGGGCAAATTTGGCGTCTTGTTACATTCCTTTTTATCCCACCAACCTCTAGCCCCCTCTGGCTTATAATAACCCTCTATTTTTATTACATGATAGGCTCATCCCTTGAAAATTATTGGGGTTCCTTTAAGTTCAATCTTTATTACCTTATAGGAACTTTAGCAACAATAGCTGCCATGTTTATAACAGGAGGATACGGAACATCATTTTATCTTAATCTATCTTTATTCTTAGCTTTCGCTTACCTTTTCCCAAACATGGAAATACTCTTGTTTTTTATTCTTCCAATAAAGGTTAAATATATAGGCTATATTTATTGGATATCCCTTGCCTACGCTGTTTTATTTGGTCATTTCCCATCAAAAATTACAGCCCTTTTTTCTGTCGTTAACTTTCTAATATTCTTTGGAAGCGAAATATTTACAAGGACAAAAACAAGAAGATATTCATACTTAAGAAGGAAAGAATTTAAAAGCAAACTTCCAAAATCAAAAAATTATCATCACAAATGCACCGTCTGCGGTATAACCGATACAGATGATCCTACTATGGAATTTAGATATTGTTCAAAATGTGCTGGAAAACATGCATATTGCTCAGAACACCTTTATAATCACGAACACATTACAGAAGAAGAGGAATTAAAATCAAAAATTATAGAATTTAAACCAAAGAAAAAAGAATAATTAGAGGGGGAAATATTAATGGAAACTCACTGTTTAACCATTTTAAAACGTGAAGTTAAGCCTGCCCTTGGCTGCACTGAGCCTGTAGCTGTGGCACTATGTTGTGGGAGGGCAAAGGATGAGCTTAATGGTATTCCTGAAAAAGTCGAAGTTTTTGTCAGCAAAAATGTTTTAAAAAACGGAATGGGGGTTTCTGTCCCAAATACTGGCATGGTCGGTCTTGATATTGCAGCAGCTGTAGGAAGTTTAATCGGAAACTCCCATAAGGGGCTAAATATACTTGAAGATGTTAATGATAAAATACTTTTTGAAGCAAAAAATTTTTTAAAAAATGATAAGGTTAAAATTTTTCTCAAGGAAACTAAGGACAAGCTATATATAGAAGCTATTCTTTATAAAGAAGATTCTTATGTTAAAGTTATCATCAAGGATAAGCACGATAAAATTATATATGTTGAAAGAAATGGAGATGTCATTTTAAATGATGAAACGGAAGAAATAGCATTATCCTCTAAAAGCCACAAGCTTTCAATAAAGGAAATATATGAATTTGCAACATCAGTGAATTTTGAAGAAATAGCATTTTTACTTGAAGGCGTTGAAATGAACAAAAAAATTGCACAGGAAGGTTTAGACAAAAACTATGGCCTTAATGTTGGCAAAAATATTATTGAAAATATCAAAAAAGGGATTTTATCCGATGACATTCACAGCTTCGCTATGGCCCTTACAGCAGCAGGAGCTGATGCTAGAATGTCTGGAGCAACCTTACCTGTTATGAGCAGTGCAGGAAGTGGTAATCAGGGATTAACCGCAATATTGCCTGTTGTGGCAGTTGCTGAAAAAATAAACTGCTCTAGGGAAAGGCTTGCTAGAGCTATTGCCATAAGCCATTTAATAACCTACCACATAAAAACCCACTTAGGAAGGCTTTCACCTGTTTGCGGATGCGGTGTTGCAGCGGGCATTGGTGCAAGCTGTGCCATTACCTATCTTCTTGGAGGAGTATATGACAATATAACAAAGGCAATTAAGAACATGGTTGCTAACCTTACTGGAATTATATGCGATGGTGCAAAACCAAGCTGTGCTCTAAAACTTGCAACATCAGCCTCTACAGCAGTTCAATCAGCCCTTCTTGCTATTTCTGGAGTTGAGGTATCAAAGCATGACGGAATAATAGAAGATGATGTGGAAAAAACAATAATCAACCTTGCCAAAGTTGGAACATTAGGAATGTCTGTTACCGATGATGTGATATTAAATATAATGATAAATAAATGTTAAGAGGATGCAGTGCATCCTCTTATTTTATGGTCTTTACTATGTCAACTCCATTTCCTGCCATGATAATTAACGCAACTAAATTTAAAAGTTCTGCATAATGATATCCTAAATCATAAGTTTCCACCGCACTTATTGGAACTATAACCCTTGCCTTTATATTTTTCATATTGAAATACGCCTTTAATGTATTAGAAAACTGTTCAACACATATGTCAGTGCAATCCCCTACAACTATAAAATTTTTAATCTGTGGATTATCCTTTAACCAATTTTGAAATTCTTCCTCTAAAAAGCCATTGGTGGAATTTTTGTTAATTATCCTTATATCGGTTATCCCCTTTAATTCATCTACAACTTCGCTTTCCCAAGTTCCCCTTACGCAATGGCTCGGGTAGGAGCTAAACTCTGGTGAATCCTCACTATGGCTGTCCGCAAAGGCAATAGCCTTTATGCCTTTTTCACTACAAAGCTTTAGTATTCTTTCTGTTTCTGGAATCAAAGCATTTATCCTTGGACTTGCAAGATTTCCACTCTTACAAAATCCGTTAATCATATCAACTATGACTAAAACTGTTTCTTTTGGATTTAATTCATTAATATCTAGCTGCGGTCTTTCCTCTAAAAACTTTTTCATTTCCCCTAAAGCATCTAAGGCTTTCTTTTGATCAAGGACCATACTATCCCTCCTTATCACGTTATTATAACATTTTTACAGCCATTCTTTAAGGCTATATCCTTTAACTTTGCCATTAAATCATCGCTTGGAATTTTTATTTTTGAAAATTCCTTCCTAACGCCTAGTGGTCTAAACTTTATAAGCTTGTATCTTATTTTATCATCAATCTTTGCTATCATCCTGCTTACATTGTCAACATTGCTAACATTATCTAATACATCCGGAACTACAACCGTTCGCGCTTCATAGAGCTTTCCCTTACTTCCTAGGTAAACTAAATTCTTTAAGACGTTTTTATTGCTTTTTCCTGTGAGCATTATATGTTCCCTTTCATCAAAGGATTTTACATCTAACATAACTGCATCAGTCAAATTCAACAAATCATTAAATCCTTCAAACAAAATAAGCCCGTTAGAATCAATAAAACAAGTTAAGTTTAAATTTTTTATTTCTTTAAATAATTCCTTTAAAAATTCAGCATAAAGCATACATTCTCCACCGGATACCGTTACCCCTGATAAAAAAGTTTTATATTTAATAATTTCCTTCAAAATTTCTTCAACCGACATATATTTAACCTTAGGAGAACTTAGATTAGAACATTCATTTATACACAAATCGCACTTTAAGCAAAATGCTTCCTTCCATACAACTTTTCCATCAATAACATCTAATGCATTATTTGGACAAACATCTACACATGCTCCACAGCTACTGCATAAGTTTATGGTTTCTGGATTATGACAGTATAGACAATTAAAATTACACCCTTGAAAAAATATCGAAAATCTATTTCCTGGTCCATCAACGCTGCTGAAGGGAATTAACTTATTAACAGGTGCCCTCATATTTTCCTTACCTTTCTTTCAAGAATCCTTTGATTTTTAACTGAACCGAGACCTAATATAACAGCATCATTATACACTTGTTCTCCTCTTTCTAATTTTTCAATATCTGATTTCTTTACAAGATATCCAGTAATCCTTATAACATCGCTATCATTTCCATAGAAGGATATATACCTCAAACCACTATTGAAGGAACCCTTTATGATATCCAAAATAAACTCTGGATTATTTTTCGCTGTAGCATCAAAACTAAACACATCCCCTATTCCTGAAGGGAAATACTTATGGAAGGGTGCAGACTGTAGAAGATGTTGTGGAAGCTCTGGCTCTTCACCAATTGGAATTCTACATCCTGGGCTTATTCCTTTATCTGTATCAATACCAACTTGGGCATGAAGAAGAAAAGAACCATTAGAAAATTTACAATAATCGTTTTTATGTTTTTTTACTTCTTCGCTTAGCTTTTCAATTATTTTAATTCCAAGCCTATTTGCATATTCTCCATGTCCAAATCTTTCAAAAACATTGTCTGAATTTATAAAATGATTAACACACTCTGCCAGGCCAAATACTCCAAACATAGCTGTAAACCTGTCGCTATCTATAAGCCCTTCCTTTACAAGAAAACTGCTTTGGAAAAAGTTGGACTCCTCCACTAAAAATCTTATTCTTTCATCCATATAGTTTGCCATCACATCAACTGCATAGGGTAAGATATTATCTAAAAAGTCCCCCTCATCCTTTGCCTTTTTAGCAAGATAGGCAAGATTTAATCTAACAAGGGTATAGCTTCCTCCACCTATCGGAAGACCGTTATAGCAGCTGGCTATAGCGTAGTTTTCACCAAGATCCTTTACAAACATTTCATGATTTGCAAAACTTGGCTTTGCAGTATCCAAAGATGTTAAAATAGCCTCAATTGCAAAATCATCATCGGTTTCTTTGTTATACTTTAAAGTTATATTTGGAACTGAATTTTGAAGTTCCCTTGTTATCTTTAAAATTATTTCTCCCGCCTTCGTTCTTTTAGGACCGATATTGGCGTTGCAAAAAGAATCCGTTATAGTCCTATCGATATGCTCTAAAAATAATTTTATAGCTTTATATGCTTCCCTTTCATCTTCAATAAAGGGCTCGAGCAAATAATCTATATTCCCTATATAAACAGGGAAAGTCGTTATTGATGGAATATGTTTATATAATATTAAAAGATTATTAGTAGCCTCCCATATATCCTTTGGAGGGTTAAGCCTTAAAAAAGCACTTCCGTTTTTAAAAAACTTTTCAAAGTCGACAACTATATATCTTGGCCTATATGGTGCATTCCCTTCGTTAAGATCGCAAATTATTCCTTCTTCCTTTAATTTTTTTGCATCATTGCTTATATTAAGAACATTCAATGAATTTTCTGCAGCCCTAGCAAGGGATATAATCTTTTGATGATATGTCTGGGTAAAATCTTTAATAATATTTAAAACATTGTTCATAACATCACTCCTAAACTGTTCTTATTTTTATTATAACATATTTTTATTTTGTAGCATTTTGTTGACTTGGAAAAATTTATCTGAGATAATTTTATTGTAAGATATGTTAAATAGATAACATTGATCGAGGTGGTTTTATGCAATTAAAATTAGCCAAAATAATAAGCATCATTACTACTGTTCCCAGTTTCGCTTTATTTGTAATATTATTTATCTATAAAAATACAGTAATTTTTAATGATATAAAATGGTTATACTTTTGTATTTTATTTTTGACTTTAATTCCAATATCTTCATACTTTGTTCAAAACTTCATCCCATCTATTAAAGCGCAAGGGCGAAGGGGAGAAAGGAAATTAGCATTTATTTTTGCTTTACTTTCATACATATTAGGATCAATATTAGTTTTTTATTTTAATTCACCTTATAAAATAAAAATAATATTTTTATCCTATCTTTTATCAAGCATTGTTTTAACATTTATAAACAAAGTAATAAAAATAAAGGCCAGTGGCCACGCCTGTGGAATTGCTGGTCCATTGACCTTTACTTTTAACTTTATTGGAGTTAAATCCCTCATTTTATGGATTGCTTTACCCATAACATGGTGGGCAAGACTTAAAATGAACCGTCACACGTCCAGGGAGCTCATTTTAGGAACATTAGTTGGCATCTTTTCAACATTAATAGTTTTAATAATATTAAATGGATAGGGTAATCCTATCCATTTACTTTTTCTAATATTTTATCTATTATAGGCCCAAACATTTTGGAAATTTTATCTCTATTTTCATTATATAATTCTAAATTATTTATATCTTCATTCATCGGAATTTCTCCAAGAAGCTCAACGCCTAAATCCTTTACAAACTTTTCAGTATCTCCTTTAAATAGTTTAATCTTCTTCCCACAATCAGGACATTCTATATAGCTCATGTTTTCAATGACTCCCAAAACATTTATCTCCATCTTCCTTGCCATATTTATTGCCTTTGCAACAATCATAGAAACTAAATCCTGTGGAACAGAAACCATTATAAGTCCCGTAATTGGGATGGACTGCATTATTGTTAGGGCAACATCCCCTGTTCCTGGAGGCATATCGATTATAAGGTAATCTAAGTCACCCCATAGAACCTCATTCCAAAATTGCTGAACTACACCTGTTATTATAGGTCCCCTCCAAATTACAGGCTGATTTTCATCCTCCATCAGAAAGTTTAATGACATTGCCTTTATTCCATCATTTGTTTCAACAGGGAAAATAAATTCCTCATTGCCTGTTGCCCTTTTATCTTTAATCCCTAAAAGTCTTGGAATACTAGGTCCTGTGATATCTGCATCTAAAATGCCGACCTTATAACCTCTTTCCATTAACTGCCTTGCAATAATAACAGAAACCGTAGATTTTCCAACTCCACCTTTTCCACTCATTACAGCAATAACTTTTTTAATATTGTTGTTTGGATTAAAGTTAATTGTGCATGTTCCTGAATCTTTACTGCTGCAGGTTGCAGCTGAAGGACATGTATTGCAATTTGACATAGTATCACCTCATTTTGAGCATTTGTCAATTATATAGTATCTCTTATTTTAATTTTTGTCAAATGCCCAAATATCTTTCCATTACTTTTTTTATTTCATTGCTGCAGCATTTTCCTTTAGGATTGTTTATTTCACAATTGCAATTTTTCATCGCACCAGTAATTATTATTACATCCTTCAAGCTCTTTGCACCATTTTCAACTGCTCTTTTAATATCATTCTCTGTCACCATGCTACAATAACAGATTATTTTAGGATTAGCATCCCTTTTAAACCATACCGGTACCTTTACATTCTCCTTTTTATACACCAAATCATCTGCATAATAAATAGCATCACATTCTTCATTAAGGCAAATGAAGTAATCTAAATTTCTAACCACATTGTCTTCCTTAACAAGATGTTTTACCGTCTTTAAACTTACTTCTTCACCTTCCCTATTACATACAGGACATTTTTTTCTTTTAGCTTCAACTGAAGCAGTTTTAGGGCCTCAGCAGGATCTTGAATTATTAATCATATCATCACCTACTTATAATTTTTAGAAAGTTCTATGTAATGTTTTGCTGAATTTTTTAGGTATTTTATTTCTTCTTCAGTCAATTCCCTAATAACCTTGGCAGGCGATCCCATACATAAAACCCTTGGTGGTATTTTTTTGTTTTGGGTTACCAAAGAGCCAGCACCAATAATAGTATATTCCCCAATTTCAACATTGTCTAAAATAATTGAACCCATACCTATAAGTGAATAATCTCCTATCTTGCAGCCATGAATAATACAATTATGCCCTACAGTAACATAATCACCTATTATCGTTGGACTTTGCCCTGTTGAGGCATGAACAGTAGTATTATCCTGAATATTTGTTCCTCTTCCGATCTTTATGCTATTTACATCTCCCCTCAAAACGGAATTGAACCATATGTTAGCCTCTTCTCCAATTTCAACGTCCCCTATGATATGAGCCCCTTCTGCAACAAAAGCAGTTTCATGAATTTTAGGCAAATAGTTTTTATATTTGTGCTCCATAAATAATCATCCATATAGTAAGTATTTTCTTATTGCTAAGATAAAATAAATGTAATAAAAAATCAATATAATTATGGCTTGTGTTGAATTTTGTCGAATTTATTTGTATAATATAAGCATAAAATTCCTTTTGAAAGGAAGATAAGGATTGAAAAGGTTTAACTTTGGTGCATTTAAAATAGCCTTAATTTACGTAATATTGAGTCTCTGCTGGATATTTTATTCAGATAATTTCATAGTTAAATATTCAGATGAAAAAACATCCTTCGTAAAGCTTTCAATTTTAAAAGGCATCTTCTTTATCTTTATTACAGCTACCCTTCTTTATATACTAATAAAAAAAGAAACTGAACGAAGAATAAAAATATGGAAATATTTTGCAACTTATGATATTATGACAGGAACCTATAATCGAAATGCCGGGCTTGAAATTCTTGAAAAAATATTTGAAAAACACAAAAGGGAAAATAAAGATCTTTCAATTATTTATGCCGATATCAATAATCTTAAACAAGTAAACGATACACTTGGGCATCACGAAGGCGATAGGTTAATAATCAATGTAGCCGATGTATTAAAAAAGAATATAAGAAACTCTGACTATGTTGTAAGAATAGGTGGAGATGAATTTTTAATAATACTGCCTAATTGCAACAGCTTAAAAGCGCATAACATAATTATTAGAATAAAAGATGCATTAAATAAATTAAATCAAAAAAACCCCCAAATTGAACATAGCGTTAGTTTTGGAATAGCATCTTTAGAAGATTTTTATAAAACATCCGATGAAATGATAGCCTTTGCTGACATGATGATGTATAGGGATAAAAAAAACTATAAAGAAATGCAGTTTCAACCTGCATAAAAATAGCCGCAACAGCGGCTATTTTTTAAACCTTTTTTTCTTTGGCCAAAATTCCTTTATTTCATTTATTAAAGCTAATACTGCCTCTATAGTTGTAACTAAATCAATTCCTTCCTTCGAAGCAGCTGCTTCTCCATTTTGATTAAATAATTTATCTACATAATCTATCTTTTGCTTTGCTGAATTTGTTATTTGACTTACGTTTTGAAGCGATTCATCTATATTTTTTTTATTGTCCTTTAGAATAGAGTTAGCATTATCAATTAGCTCATTTAACTTTTTTAAAGTCTTAACTAAATAAAATGTGATAACTATGAGCAAAATAGCAATTAAAGTTAAAATTAACCCTTGAGGTGTTATCGTTAGTGTCATAAAGTCACCTCTTATTCATTTGCATTTTCATCTGATGTATTTTCTTGGACTTCTTGAGCATTAGATGTATCCTCCGCAATTACTTCTTCGTTTATTGGTTCTTCTTTCTTTAAAAACTTTTCTTCAACTTTTTCTTTAACAAGTTTAGTCGTTTCCTTTATCTTCAAAGCAGCCTTCTTTGACGCTTCCATAACTTCTTCTTTTATTTCTTCCCTTGTTTCCTTACCTGATTTTGGTGCTGTTAAAATACCTGAAACCAATCCTACAACGCTTCCTATTGCTGCACCTATAGCAAACCCCTTTTTAAGATTTTCCTTTGCCTTTTTCTTTCCTTTAAAGTCAAGATCGATTATAACCTTTTTCGACATACCCATCCCTCCTTGTTTAGTTAATTATAGCACTTTATGTAGATATTAGCAATAATTCAAAAATTAATTTGTTGATACAATTATAATATTCATTATTTTAAAAAATGTTACAAAAAAAGGCAACAACTACCTGCTTATATTGCCTTTAACGCTGCTATATTAAGTAGATTCCAAGGCTTATTAAAATGAGGCTGGAAGAAAAAGTCTACAAATGCAAGTTCATCAATCGTCATTTCATTTTGAATACATACTGATGCTGTATTCATCATTTGAGTTAAATCAACCTTTGAAAGTATCTGACTTCCAAGGATCCTTTTGCTTTTCTTTTCATATACAACCTTTAATATAGCCTTATCATGGGTTGGCATAAATTCTGGCCTATAGCTATCCTCGATTAAAACACTTTGTGCATCAAGCCCGTAGTATTTTGCCATGTTTTCTGTAAGTCCTGTTGCAGCTATATTAAGATCGTAAATTTTTATCCCCGACGTTCCTTGTGTTCCTAAGTATTTTGTTGTTGGCTTTACTAGATTCCTTGCTACCAAAGTTCCCATTCTTACGGCGTTAGTTGCAAGGGGGATATATTCATGCTTTTTGATAGGATTGTAAATCACTGCACAGCTATCTCCTGCAGCAAAGACATCTTCTTTGCTTGTTCTCATATATTCATCTACTATTATCGCACCGTTTGAAAGCATATTTAATTTACCTTTAAATAAATCTGTGTTTGGTCTAAAGCCTATGCAAAGAATTACAAGGTCAGCATCATATGTTTCTTTATCAGTTACTACTCTTTTTACTTTACCATTTTCCCCCTCAAACCTAACAACACTTTGGGATAAAGCAAGTTTAATTCCATATTTCTTTAATTCCTCTTCTGCTAAATCTGTGAATTCTTTATCTAAATATTTACTAAGTATTCTATCTTGACTATCAATTAAAGTTACATTTTTGCCATTTCTTTCAAAGGCTTCAGCAAGTTCAACTCCAATATATCCAGCACCAACTATGACTATGTTTTTTGCATACTTTGATTTTTCAATTATTGTATTCGAATGATAGAAGTTTTTAGCAAGAAGTATGTTTTCAAATTCAATGCCTTCAATTTTAGGAACAATTGGCCATGAACCAGTTGTTATAATTAATTTATCATAATTATCTTCAAAAATTACTCCGGTGTCTAAATTTTTTACCTTTAGTATTTTTTTGTCTAGATCTGCATCTAAAACCTCATGTTTCATTCTAGTATCTACGCCTAGCTCCTTTAACTTTTCTGGTGAGCTGTAAAAAAGTCCTAAAGGATCCTTAACAATCCCACCAACATATAAAGCTATACCACATGATAAAAATGAAATGTTATCATTTTTTTCATAAACAGTAATATTTGCATCCTTATAAAGTTTTGCAGTATTAACAATTGCAGCTGTCCCTGCATGGGTGCATCCTATAACAACTACCTTCATAAAAACTCTCCTTTCCTTTTCTTTTTATAAATATTATATTTTATTTAATATTTATTATCAATAGATAAATATTTGGACTAAATAATAAAAATTTTATATTTAGTCTATATTATTCTTGGTAAAATAAAAATATAAATTAATTTTGACATATACCTAATACAGGTATATAATTTGATATTGAATAATTATTTAGAAAGGAGATTTTTATGTTGACATTAAACTCTAACAATGAAATAAAGGATTTTATATCTACTAATCAAATGGTAGTGTTATATTTCACCGTTGAAGGCTGCAATGTTTGTAAGGTGTTATTACCTAAAATAGAAGAAATGCTTCAAAGATACCCAAATGTAAAGCTTGCAAAAATTGACGTGTCAAAAACCCTTGAAGCTGCAGGTGCCTATTCGATATTTGCTTATCCAACTATGCTTTTATTTATAGAAGGGAAAGAATATGCAAGGGAATCTAGATATGTCAGCGTAGAGGGTTTTGAGGAAACTATAAGAAGATACTATGACCTGATTTTTAGTTAGAGGCTGCTAGAGTGCAGCCTCTTCTTTTTTGCCTAGGTTTTCTTTTTTGTCGTATTTACCTAAAATATACATAAAAAGGCTTGCAGCAGAGCTTAGAATAAATATAAGGGGCCAAACATTTCTTACACCATATCTTTGAATATACCTTCCCATTATCAAGGGGCTTATTCCATGCCCTAAACCTTGAACAATTGACATTAGCGAATTAAGTCTACCTCTATGGGAGGCTGGAGTATGGTCTGCAATATAAACCCCTGAGTTTGTAGCATGCATTATCTCGCCAAGCGTCCAAATAAAGGTTGATAAAATATAGGGATAAAAATTTATGAAAAAATACTGTATGCCAAATCCGATTGCAAAGAATATCCCTGCAATTGTTATGTTCAATATAGCTTTATTTTTTCTTGTTATGTGAATAATTATCGTTGTAAACGTTATTACAACAGTTGCATTTATTGAATTAATTATGCTCATTAATTTTGCAGCATTTTCACCGTAAACATCCTTTAATTGTATAGTCGTTGAAAAGTTAACCTGAGCATAGGAAAAGGCAAATATTGAAGATACAAGTGCAAAGTATAATAATTCTTTTCTTTCAAATAACACTTTAAATATATTTCCCTGTTGAGGCCTTTCTAGTTCATCAAGTTCATCATTCTTTATTTCAGGTTCCCTTACAAAATACCATATAAAAAATACTGATAAAAATATAGCCAGTGCATTTCCTATAAAAATTAAATTAAAATAATTTATATATAAAAAACCTGCTATCAAAGGACCAACTGCAAAACCAAGATTTATCCCAAGATAAATTAACGAAAAAGCTTGTTTTCTGTTTTCTTTGTTTGTAAGGTCCGTTACCATAGCACTGTTTACAGGCTGTGCAGCACCATTTAAAACACCAAATAAAATAATAAGCCAAGGTATCATGGTTTTATCTATAAAGGCGCAGACTAAAATAAAAAGCCCAGCAATAGTTTGACAAAAAATAAATATGCTTTTCCTTCCATATTTATCTGCAAGTTTTCCTCCTAAAATTGAACCTGGAAGATATGATGCAGCTGCAAGGCTTATAAATTCTCCCGCAGCCTTCGGCGACATTTTAAGCTTATCTGTTAGGAGCATAGTCATTAGTGGGAAAACAAAGTTTCCCATGCTATTTATAACCCTTGCTAGAAATAAAAAATAAATATCCCTTGGAAGTCCCATATATGGTGAAAAAAATTTTTTAAACAAATTCATTTAAAGCCCACCCTTCAAAGCTGTTATTTTCTTTTAAAATCCTTTAACCATTCCCCTTTGTAGGTAACATATCCTTCTTCTCCTATATAAATCTCATCATAAAGTATTGGATGAGTTAAAAGTTCTATTCTTTTTCCACCTTTAGTTTCAAATGTTATAAAAAATCTTGTCCTATTTAAGTTACGACTTACATGATATGGAATATTTACCGTTTTTATTATACTCGTCTTTTTATCTACAACTTTTGCTGTTATCGTCTTAACCGGAGACAATAAGCTTTTTAAATATCAGATTAATACTAAAAAAAGAATTATTGCCACCAATGTAGTTATTAGATTTTGAATTACCATCATAAAAACTTCTTGTATCATTTAAATCACCTGATAAATTTTTATAATAATACTATTCTATACAAGTTTATAAATTCCTTTAAATCGATGTCAAAAAATTTAGACTTTAATATACTAATATAAGAAAGCCTTTGGGGTTGATTTATATGTATTTTAGAAATTTAGTTGTTGGAGTTAATACATTAGTTCCTCTTAAAAGTGGAAAATTTACAAGATATATTAATTTTGACAACGCTGCAACTACACCGCCATTTATAAATGTCATGAATGCAATAAACAGTTTTGCTCCTTGGTATTCATCTATCCACAGGGGAACAGGATATAAATCTATATTATCAACAGAAATTTATGAGTCATCAAGGGAAAAGGTTTTAAATTTTGTAGGTGCTGATACTAAACTTGATACTTTAATATATGTTAGAAATGCAACTGAGGCAATAAATAAATTGTCAAATAGATTATGTAAAGATGATAAATGCGTAATCCTCTCTACATTTATGGAACACCATTCAAATGACCTTCCTTGGAGGGGAAAGTTTAAAGTAGATTATGTTGAAACCGATGATTGTGGAAGGCTTTTACTTGATGACTTAGAAGGTAAACTTAAAAAATATGATGGTAAAGTAAAGCTTGTTACAGTAACTGGTGCATCAAATGTAACAGGATACATCAATCCCTACTATCAAATAGCAAAATTAGCCCATAAATATGGAGCATTTATTTTAGTAGACGGCGCTCAGCTTATCCCCCATAAAAAGTTTAATATGAAATCCCATTCTGATGATGAACATATAGATTTTATAGCCTTTTCTGGACATAAAATGTATGCCCCCTTTGGTGTTGGCGCCCTAATCGGACCAAAAAAAATTTTTGAAAAGGGAGAACCTGATCTAAAGGGTGGAGGAACAGTTAAGCTTGTCTCCCATGATTTTGTAATATGGGAGGATCCACCTTCTAAAGAGGAGGCAGGAACTCCAAATCTTATGGGAGTTGTAGCACTAGTTGCTGCAATCGAAACACTTCAAAATATTGGAATGGATAAAATAGATGAATACGAGAAAAAGCTTTTAAAATATGCAAATCAAATTTTGTCCCAATTTGATGAAGTTGAACTTTACTGTCCCGATGTTGACAATAAGGTAGCAATCCTTCCCTTTAATATCAAAGAGATGTATCATGGAAAAGTTGCAGAAATACTTTCTGACTATTTTGCAATTGCCGTAAGAAGCGGATGTTTTTGTGCACAGCCCTATATTCAAAGGCTTTTAAGAATAGATAAAGAACAAATACAAAAGTTTGCAAAAAATCCAGATTCTAAAAGACCAGGAATGATAAGATTAAGCTTTGGACTTTACAATACCTTCGATGAAATCGATATCCTTGCAAGGGCAATAAGGTTTATATTGGCAAATAAATCCTATTTCTTATCCAATTGAAGGTGATAATATGAAAAACACGTGGGTTAGCACCAAAAAAACAATCGCCATAATGCTCACAGGCGTATTTTGTTATCTTAGTATAAAGGGAGTTATTAGCTCCACAGAATTTTTAACCGTATTTACTATGATAATTTCCTTTTATTTTGGCCAATCAACTGCAAGGGATACTTTAAAGGATACTAATTTAATAAAAAGCATGGAAAATCATACAAATGAAGATAATAACATAGAAAACAATAATCATAATTAAGCCCCACCATAAAAAGTGGGGCTTAATTATCATCTATTTAATTTGATTTTTATAACATTCCAATAATCAGGATTTTCAAGACCAAGTCTCCATATAGCAACTGCTTTTTACTTTCTTTAAATGTAAATTGTATAAGATAACTAATCCCTGTAAACAAGATAATATTGATCCTTTTCCTTCTTATAAATCGCATCTACTTCTTCTATTATAAACCCTGATATATCATCTTCATATTCAAAGGCTGCTGAAATTCCGCAGCTTGAACTTAGAACCCTTGGAGTTGGCATAAGCTTAACCTCTATCCCCTTGTCTTTCAGGAATCTTTGAAACTTAAATGCTCCGTTTTGTGTATAAAAGGTTACTATATATTGCATCTTGTCACCTACTTAAAGTTAAAAGTATTCCCTCTTCATTTTCTACAACTTCAACATTATATCCACTATTTTTTGCAAATCTTTTTATATTTTCCCTTGCTGTTACATTGTCAACTAAAACTTTAACCCCTTCAGGTGAAGCTTCAATTGCCTTCTTCGTCAAAAGAACAGGCTCTGGACAGGACCTTCCCCTTGCATCAACTAAATTACCCTTCAACTTTAACTCCCCCTTTAACTTTAACATTAACTTCCCTTTCTATGTTAAAGTATCCTATAAGAGAAACTATTATAAACCCTAAAATAACTGCTATTTTCCCATTTGGCGTTGGTCCATCTGGAGTTGAAGCAAGCTTAAAGTTATGGGCAAAGGCTGCTCCAAGAAGCATTCCAAGAACTGTAATAGCAGAATCTATATTTCCTTCTCCTGCTAAGATTAGCTGTCTTAATGGACATCCTCCAAGTAATACTGAGCCAAAGCCAGCAAGTCCCATTCCGAGGAAGTTCCATAAAGCATCATTATGGGCAACAGGCTGCTTTACAAAACCTAATGTAAACTTTCCAATTGCAATGTTGCCTATTAGCGCAGCAACAAATATTGCAATAAACCCTGAGATTAAATACCAATCTTTAAATAATATAAGGTCCCTTATTCCTCCAACCATACACATCCTTGTTCTTTGAGCAAATCCACCAACTATAAGCCCAGCAGCTAAAGCTAAAAATACTGGAGCATGCATAGAACCCGGACCCTTTTCACTAAAGAATATAAAGGCTGGTGCTGCTAAAAGTAGTATTAATAAACCTATATTAATTGCTGGAAATAAGAAACCTTCCGCTTTGTTTAAAGTATATGTTCTTTTTAATGTAAATCCTTTGTTTAAGAATATTATTCCAAGATATATACCTGCTGCAAACCCTATAAGACCAACAACTGCATTTAAGTCTCCTCCTGCTATTCTTAAAACCATTCTCAGTGGACAACCTAAAAACATTAAAGCACCTATCATAACAATAAAGCCAAGAACAAATCTTACTAAAGGTGAAGAGCCTCCTCTTGCATTAAATTCCTTTTTTCCATAGGACATCAAGAAGGCACCTAAAACAATACCTATGATTTCTGGTCTGATATACTGAACAAGTTCTGCCCTATGAAGTCCAAGTCCACCTGCAATATCCCTTATAAAGCAGGCAATGCAAATCCCCATGTTTACTGGATTGCCAAACTTTACAAGCAAAACAGCTAAAAGTCCAACAATAAGACCGTTGATGATGATTAACCTTTTATCCTGCATAACTATCCCCCTTTTTTGTATTTTCAATTTAATTATATGGTAATAAAACCAATATTAAAAATCGTTAATTTTTATGAATATTAAGATAAGTATTGATTTTATTAATATAATGCAAAGTTGTTTTAAATCACAAAATTTGTCCCCCTAGAGTTTTGCTATATCTCTAAGGGGACAATTTTGCATCTTATTTCCAACTCAAGTTAAACCAATAATTACCCGAACCTTTATATGAATATACTTTTATCTTATAGGTTCCAGTTGAGGTCGGTAAATATCTAATTTGCTCCTGTCTTGTTGACCCTTCAGATTTTGCTACAAGGGTTCCACTTGGATTATATAAATATATATCAAAATCTATGCTTGTGGTGTAATTTGAAATAATAAATGTTATTCCTATAGGTTTTGTTGTATCTGTTACATTAAACTGCCACCAGTCAGTATTACCCGTGCCTGTTAAGCTGTCCTGAATAAATGTAAATCCGATATTATCTGAAAAACTGCCACTAAATCCACCCGCCTGCTTTATGCAATTATACGGCAGTGCAATACCGTAACCAAAATCAATATCTTTCCCAGATGGCCCAAAATCCTTTACATTGGCACTTGAATATAGAATATTTTTTACTTGTGAATCTGTAAGGGAATAATTAGCATCTAACATCAATGCTATAACCCCAGAAATAAATGGCGTTGCCATAGATGTTCCGCTATATGTTACATAACTGCTTGTTGTTCCAGCCTTTGCTGCTGTTATATTGCTTCCTGGTGCTGTTATATCAGGCTTTATTCTACCATCTGCTGTTGGTCCTCTATTTGAAAACTCCGACAATACCCACCCTTTTTCTCCTGGGTCATAAACTGAACCTACAGTTATAGCGTTCGCTGCAGCTGCCGGAGAACCTATAGTATAAGTTCCTGGTCCTTCGTTGCCTGCAGCAACAGCCATTATTATTCCATTATTAACTGCATTATTTACTGCAACTGAAAGGCTGTCTGTTCCATCAGAAGAACCTGCAGAACCAAGGCTCATGTTTCCAATTCTTATATTGTAAGTATTTTTATTTTGTATCATCCAATTTATTCCTGATATAATACCACTTGTTGTTCCTGAACCAGAGGAATTTAAAACTTTTATGCCTACCAGCGCTGCCCCTGGTGCAACTCCTTTATAATTTGCATTACCTTCCCCTGTTCCTGCTGCTATGCTTGCAACATGCGTTCCATGTCCATTGTCATCATAAGGCGTAGTTCTTCCATTAATTACATCATACCAACCTATAACCTTTCCTCCATCCAAATCAACGTGATTTGCATCAATACCAGTATCTATAATTGCTATTACTACATCGTTTTTAGAGTAATAAGTCTTATTTCCATCTCTATCCCCATCAACACCAAATTCAGCTCTTGCATTGTTAACACCAGTCCATTGGGAAGAAGTATCAAGATATGCTTTAACTTCTCTATCTAACTCTATTCTCTCAATAAACGGAATCTTTGATAGTGATTTGACTTGAGTCTTTGTCATTACAGCTGAAAATCCCTTAAGAGCATGCTGCCATCTATCCTTCTCTTTGAACTTACCTACTTTGTTTGCAATTTCGGCTAAAACTTTATCTGATGGATGCTCCTTTAATCTAATAATTACCGAAACTTCATCTGTTTCATTAACCTTAATTAAATCATCAAGATCATCGGATATTTTATTCCCATCCTTGTCTCCCATAAATGGAACTTTTTCATTTAAATAAGTATTATCAATTTGTTTATTAATAATTTCTTCTTGTTGTGTTTCAATAGGTGTGCTTTGAGTAACTTCACCTTCAGTTGCCTTTGCAAAGCCAGGTAAAAGTAACATCAGCAAAAAAATTACTGTTAGCAATGCTGATATCCTTCCTTTTTTCATCAAAACACTCCTTTATAAAAATTATCTCAATTTACAATATATGTAATTTGTTCTAGACTTAGACCAACTTTCCATAAAAAAAAAGCTATGGCATAGGCCATAGCAAATCAAATAGCAATCTTTTCAACATTTGCTTGCTGTGTGGTTAGATTTTCATTTAATATTTTATATAGTTTTTCCAATCTATCTTTATCAAGGGGAGGCACATCTTCTAATCTATATTTAAGATTCATTTCTTTATACTTGTTAACACCATGAACATGGTAAGGCAAAAGTTCAACCCTTTCTACATTAGGGATTGTATTTATAAATTTTGCAAGCTTTTTTATATGCTCCTCGCCATCTGTTATTCCAGGAACTACAACGTGTCTTATCCAAAGCTTAGTTCCATTTCTCTTTATTGCATTTAAAAATTCGAAAAATCCGTGTCTATCTGCCCCTGTAAGTTTTTTGTGTTCTATATCGTCTATATGTTTAACATCAAGAAGCACAAGGTCTGTCCATTTTAATATCTCATCATATTTTCCAATTCCATAACCTGAGGTATCAAGGGCGGTATGGATTCCCTCCTGTTTGCACCTTTTAAAAAACTCAATTACAAAGTCAGGCTGCAAAAGGGGGTCTCCTCCAGAGAGGGTAACCCCTCCCTTTGACCTTTGGAAATATATTTTATATCTTTTTACTTTATTTATAAGCTCATCAACAGTCATTTCTTGTCCGCCCTTTAAGTCCCAGGTATCTGGATTATGGCAGTAGGCACATCTCAATTTGCATCCTTGCATAAACACAACAACCCTAATACCAGGTCCGTCTACTAATCCCATCGTCTCTATAGAATGAACTCTTGCCTTTAGCATAATTACACCCTTTCGTGGAATGTTCTTTTAATTACTTCAAGCTGCTGCTCTCTTGTTAGTCTTGCAAAGTTTACTGCATATCCTGAAACCCTTATTGTAAGGGATGGATATTTTTCAGGATGTTCCATAGCATCCTCGAGCATTTCCCTATTTAACACGTTAACATTTAGATGATGAGCACCTTGTCCAAAGTATCCGTCCATTATAGCGACAAGATTGCTAATTCTATCCTCCATATCCTTTCCAAGGGCATCTGGAAGGATTGAGAAGGTATTTGAAACTCCGTCCATGTATGATGAATATGGTATCTTAGCAACTGAGTTTAGCGA
>JAOAEI010000059.1 GCA_026416875.1 Caloramator sp. | reverse complement strand
ACTAAAATATCTTTTAAATTGAGTAAATTATTGATAAAATTATACTTAAGCACTTTATCAGATGCCTCCTTTCTAAGGTTTTTGTTGGGTTTTAATTATATTTTAGCAAAGCTGGCATCTGAATAAAGTGCTTTTTTGTATTTAAAGAAAAAATGTTGAGGTTTATTTACCACCCCAACATTTATTATAGAACCTTTATTCCTTTAAAGATGTTTTAAGAGCCTTTACCACTGCAGTAACGATTATTACTGCAACTATTAATTCTAGTGTTCCATTTTTAAGACCTACTAATAATAGAAATTTTCCTAAAGCATCTATTGCGATTTTTCTTATATTGGCAAAGGATTGTGCAGCAAATATGTATATCATAGATAAAACTAAAATAGTATTCGTTAAAGTTCCTAAAACTGCAGTTAAGAATGTATTTTTAGTTTTTTTGTAGGTTGCAGCAGAGACAATGCCTATCATAATTCTTGGAAAGATTGAAACCATTGGGTTTATAAAAACAGGGGCTAAAGGACCTGAAAGGTTGCTGATTAAACTTGAAAGCCCAAAGATTAAGCCTACAATTATTCCTCCCAAATACCCTTCGTAAATAGATGCAATTATAACAGGGATATGCATAAATGTTACCCTAATGGCACCTAATTGGATATAACCAAAGGGAGTAAAACTCATAAAAATTGAAATGGCTCCCAAAATGGAAATGCGAGTTAAAGTTTTTAATGGAAGACTTTTTGTTTGATTAGATTTACTTAACATATAAGACACCTCCATGTTCCGGCCGTAAAGGTCCAGACATATTTTAATTTAATTTTATATATTTTATGAAATGTAATCAATATAAAATTACTATAAATACATATTTAATAAGTTTTTAAGGCAAAATAATTTTGGAGGGCCTTTTATGAAGAAAAAAAAGGACTTAGAATTAATTAGGAATTTATCTGTCCAGCTTGAAAGGGCTAAGATAGGTGACTATGTAGATTTAATGCAAAGTCCAACCCGGTTAATTTTTTTAAATTTTGTTTCGGGAATAGCAAGGGGAGTAGGTATTGGAATAGGATTTACAATATTAAGTGCTTTTATAATTTATGTGTTACAAAGGCTTGTTATGCTCAATTTACCCTTAATAAGTGGTATTATCTCTGAAATTATTCGGCTAGTAAAATATAGACTACCAGGTGCATAAGGAGTGATTTTATGGATTCAAATAAATTAAGATCTTATAAAGAAAAGCTAATAAAAGAAAGACAAAGGATTTTGAAAACAATTAATTCGATGTATGAAAATGGTCTTGCAAGTCCTCAGAGGGAGGAGGTTGGTGAGCTGTCTGTAAATGACAATCATCCTGCTGATATGGGGACAGAAATGTTTGATAAGGAAAGGGGATTTGCCCTTTTAAGCAACGAAAAGGATATGTTATATCAAATAGATAGAGCTCTTGAAAACATAGAAAGTGGGAAATATGGAAAATGTGAAGTATGTGGAAATGAAATTGAAGAGGAAAGGCTTAATTTATTACCATATGCTCTAAGATGCTCTAAATGTGAAAAGGATATGATTAATCATAACACCTTTAGATATGATAGACCTATTGAGGAAGAAGTTCTTAATTATCCCTTTGGAAGGACCTTTAATGATATTTCTGAATCGGTTGAGTATGATGGGGAGGATGCATGGCAGGATGTAGATGAATTTAATAAAATACCGAAAATGAAGAGAAATTATGAAGATGAATATATCAGTGGAACAGTAGAGGAAACTGATAACATCAGCAATCAACAATATAAAAATCAGTTACCTTAAAGGGCTTGCAATATTGCAAGTCTTATTTTATTATTTTAATAGCAAAATAAGAAATGGGGGATGTTATGCAGATTATTTACATCATACTTTTAGTAATTATAGACCATATTACTAAATATATAGCAAAAATGAAATTATCATCTGGGAAGTTTGTTCCGTTGATTGATGGTTTTTTAGAATTAATTTATGTTGAAAATAGAGGGGCAGCCTTTGGAATATTTAAAAATAAAAAATTTTTTCTTGTTGGTATAACTACATTTGTAGTTTTAGGAATGATTTATTATTTACTAAAAACTACAAATTTGAATAAGTGGGAGAGAATAAGTCTAATTTTTATTATCTCTGGTGCTGTAGGAAATTTGATAGATCGCATATTTAGAGGGTATGTTGTTGATTTTATTCATTTTTACATAAAGGATATATTTGATTGGCCTGTTTTTAATATCGCTGATATTTTAGTAGTCGTTGGTGCTATAATTTTAGCTTTTTCGATTTTATTTTTTAAAAATGATGGAGTGGTGCTATGATTGAAATAAAAACTTTTTTGGTAGAAAGTAATGATGCAGGAAAACGAGTCGATGTTTTTTTAAGTGAAAAAATTGATGATATGTCAAGGTCTAGGATACAAAAATTAATTGAAGAAAATAAAGTAAAGGTGAATTCAAAGGAAATAAAGAGCAATTATAAAATAAAAAGTGGTGATGAGATAACTGTTGAAGTACCAGAACCTGTAATGCTGCAGATAGAGGCAGAAGATATTGATATAGATATATTATACGAAGATGATGATATTGTTGTTGTCAACAAGCCGCAGGGAATGGTAGTTCATCCTGCTGCAGGGAACTATACTGGAACTTTAGTAAATGCTCTTTTAAAAAAGTGTAGGACCTTATCTAGTATTAATGGTGTGATAAGACCCGGGATAGTTCATAGAATTGACAAGGATACATCAGGCGTTTTAGTTGTAGCAAAAAATGATTTTGCTCATCAACATCTTGCAGAGCAGATTAAGGAACATAGCGTAAAAAGGATATACATGGCTTTAACTGAGGGGGTTATTAAACAAGATACAGGAACAATAGATAAACCAATAGGAAGACATCCTATCCACAGAAAAAAGATGGCAGTAGTTGAAAATGGTAAAAGGGCAGTAACTCATTTTAAAGTTTTAGAAAGATATAAAGAAAATACATTGATTGAGGCACGACTAGAGACAGGGAGAACCCATCAAATTAGAGTTCATATGGCGTCAATCGGGCATCCATTAGTAGGTGACCCTGTTTATGGATTTAGAAAGCAAAAATTTAATTTAAAAGGACAGGCATTACATGCTATGGTATTAGGTTTTATCCATCCAAGAACTGGTGAGTATATGGAATTTTCATCTCCTTTGCCTAATTATTTTCAGAATTTGATAGAGAAATTAAGGAGGATGTCTTAAGGAGGGACTAATATGAAGGAAAAAGCTATGCTTTTAGATGAAAATAGTATAATTAGAGCCTTAAAGAGAATATCCCATGAGATAATTGAAAAAAATAAGGGCGTTGAGGATGTTGTTCTTTTAGGTATTAAAACTAGGGGCGTCCCTCTAGCTAATAGAATAGCAAAATTCATTGAATCCTTTGAAGGCCATAAAGTCTTAGTGGGAGAAATAGATATCTCCTTTTACAGGGATGACTTAACAGAAAAATATATAGAGCCTATGGTAAAAACAAACAAATTAGAATTTGATATTAACGGTAAAAAAGTTATTTTAGTAGATGATGTTATTTTTACTGGCAGAACGGTTAGAGCTGCACTTGATGCAGTCATCGATTTAGGAAGGCCTAAAGGAATTCAACTTGCGGTTTTAATTGATAGGGGACACAGAGAACTACCTATAAGACCTGATTATGTAGGCAAAAATGTTCCAACTTCATTAAATGAAGTTGTAGAGGTAAAGCTTGTAGAAACCGACGGTGAAGATAAGGTGATTATTTTAGAAAAGTAATTTAACCTAACATTCCTTATGCCGGTTTATCTGGCATATTTTTTTTGCATAATAACTATAGAGGTGATAAAATGGAAAAAGTTAAATTTGAAGATTTACATCTATCAAAGGAAATTTTGAAAGCAATTGAAGAATTGGGATATGAGGAGGCAACTCCAATTCAAGCAAAAACTATTCCTATAATACTTGAAGGCAAAGATCTTATAGGTCAAGCACAAACCGGAACAGGCAAAACTGCAGCCTTTGGGATTCCAACCCTTGAAAAAATTGATGCATCCAAGAAAACTATTCAAGCATTGATTTTATGCCCAACAAGGGAATTAGCAATTCAGGTTTCTGAGGAATTAAAAAAGTTATCAAAATATAAAAAGTCTATTGGAATATTGCCAATATATGGAGGGCAATCGATCGAAAGACAGATTCAGTCTCTAAAAAAAGGTGTAAACATAATAATAGGAACACCAGGAAGATGTATAGACCATATTGAAAGGGGAACTTTAAAGCTTGAAGATATTAAACTCTTTATATTAGATGAAGCTGATGAAATGTTAAATATGGGGTTTATTGAAGATATAGAGTATATTTTAGATAAGACACCAAAGGATAAACAGATCTTGCTATTTTCAGCGACAATGCCGGATCCTATTTTAAAATTAACAAAAAAATATCTTAAAAATCCCGAAAATATTAAAGTGGTGCACAAGGAATTAACAGTTCCTACCATTGAACAGATTTATTTTGAGGTAAAAGAAGCTGATAAGGTTGAGGTTCTATCGAGGCTTTTAGATATATATAATCCAAAATTATCTTTGGTTTTCTGCAATACCAAGAAAAAAGTAGATGAAGTTGTTTCAAGTTTGCAGGCAAGGGGTTATCTTGCAGATGCTCTTCACGGAGATATGAAGCAAAGTCAAAGGGACAGGGTAATGGCTAAATTCCGTTCAGGAACTATAGATATCCTTGTAGCAACTGATGTTGCAGCAAGGGGAATTGACGTTGAAGATGTAGAAGTGGTTTTTAATTATGATGTTCCTCAGGACGAAGAGTATTATGTTCATAGAATAGGAAGAACAGGGAGAGCTGGAAGGGAAGGTAAGGCCTTTACATTTGTTTCTGGAAAAGAAATATATAAACTTAGAGACATTCAAAGATATACTAAGACGAAAATAAAACTTCAGAAAATTCCTACCCTACATGACGTTGAGGAAAGCAGAACAAATAAAATCATTGACAGGATTAAAGAAGCCATTGATGAAGGTAATCTAGAAAAATATAGCGATATTATTGAAAGAATAATAGATGATGAATATACATCCCTTGATGTTGCTGCGGCTTTGCTTAAAATAGTTATGAGGGAAGATAAAAAATATGAAGAAATTGATGATGCTTTTGAGGGTTCTGGAGCAGAACCAGGTATGGTAAGGTTGTTTGTTAATGTTGGTAAGAATCATAAAATAAGCCCAAGAGATATAGTTGGAGCAATAGCTGATAAAGTTAAGTTGCCTGGTGATTTAATAGGAAGAATAGATATTTTTGATAAGTTTTCCTTCGTTGAAGTTCCAACAGAATACGCAAAAGAAGTTTTAGATATAATGAAGAACAATACTATTAAGGGTAAAAAGGTAAATATTGAAATTGCAAAAAATAAGTAAAGGGCTGCAGGATGTAGCCCTTATTTTTGTTTATTATTCAATCTTTTTCAGATTTTTTATTTTTGATTCATCTGGAGTAACATAAATAGTCCTATTAGTATAATATATAACCATTCCAGGTTTTGCACCGGAGGGCTTTTTTACATTTTTAACTAAAGTCCAGTCAACAGGAACATTAGTTGAATCCTTTGCTTTGCTATAATATGCAGCAAGGTAAGCAGCTTCTAATAAAGTCTGATCGCTTACAAAGCCCGATTTTGATTTGATTATTACATGAGATCCAGGAATATTTTTTGTATGCAACCAAACGTCTTCTTTATTTGCAAATTTTAAAGTTAAATAATCGTTTTGAATATTATTTTTACCCACATAAATGTCAAAGCCGTCGCTTGAAATATAATGATATGGGGTTGATTTAATTTGTTTTTTTTTATTTTTCTTTTGCTTTAAATAGCCAGAAGTAATAAGTTCTTGCTTAATTTCTTCTAATGTTTCAATATCGTTAGCATTTTCTATGTTATATAAAGTCCCTTCAAGATATTCTTGCTCCTGGTAGGCTTCCTTTAATTGTTTTTCTAACAATTCAGTTGTTGCTTTGTATTTTGCATATTTTTTATAATAAGCTTGTGCATTTTCAACTGCATTAAGATTTTCATTAAGGGGTATATTAATAGGGGTTAAATCCTCATCATAAAAATTAGGCAAACTTACCTCTTTTTGATTAGGCTTAATGCTATATTGATTTGCCATCAAAATATCTGCATATATTTTAAAATTTTCATAACCTTGGCATTCGGATATTTTATTATTGTAAGCCTCAATTTTTTTTATGTTTTTTTCTAAAGAAGCTTTAATTAATTTTATAAGATCGCTATACTTTTGTTTAAGGGTATCTTGAACATCTTTGTGACTATAAAATTTATCAAGTAATTCTGATGGGGAATTTAATATTTCTTTTTGATAATTTTGATAATCTTCAAGGTCGAAAATATAATAATCTATTAGTTTATCGTTTTGTGTATATAAAATATATTGAAAATCGATACTTTTTATTTTTGCTATGAAGTAAAAGAATTTATTTTTAATTATAAATTTATCATCATTGGACAATTCCTCTATCTTTTTATCTATATAATTTTTGCATAATTCAAAAATTAATTGTTTGCTAAGACCTAAAAATGTTTCAGAAAAAAAATTAATTAACTTTTTAGAAGAATTTTTTTCTAACAGATCTTCGAAAATTTGTGCGTCTATTTCAAGTGGATTTATTCTACCTTGATTTGGTGGGAATACATAATCTACCCCAGGGAGAACTAGTCTATATCTGTTTATATCACTTCCGAGGTGTTTTATAGCATCTATAATTTTATATTTTTCGTTAAGTAGGACTATATTGCTATGTTTTCCCATTATCTCTATAATAATATAGTAATTGGAAGAATAGCCTAATTCGTCCTTGCCTTCAAATTTAATTTCTACTATCCTATCAAAGTTTATTTGCTTTATGTCTTCTAATCGAGAGTTTTGTAGATATTTTCTTAAAACCATAACAAAATTAGGTGCAACAGTTGGATTTTCTTTGTTAATATTTGTTATTTGAATTCTCGGATAGGATGGATTAGCGGATAGTAGCAGTTTATAATTGATTTTATCTTTTTTTAGATTTATTATTAAATCATCCTTAGTGGGTTGATGAATTTTTTCAACTTTAGCACCTTTTAAAGAAGATATCTCCTTCACTATAGCACGAGTAAAAGCTCCGTCATAAGGCATGATTATTCCCCCTTTCTTTAAATCATAATTGATTATAGCATTTAAACTTGTAAATGTAAAAGGAGGTTAGACTATGTATTTTGCAAAAATGCATGGGTTGGGAAACGATTTTATAGTAATAAATAATTTGTCAGGTAATAACATAGAATATTCAAATTTAGCTAGAAGAATGTGTAATAGACATTTTGGAATTGGTGCGGACGGTATTTTGATAGTAGAAAAATCAAATATAGCGGACATAAAAATGCTTATATATAACAGCGATGGCAGTCAAGCAGAAATGTGTGGAAATGGGATAAGGTGCTTTGCAAAATATGTATATGAGAAGGAAATAGTAAAAAAAGAAAAAATGAATATTGAAACCTTAGCAGGGATTATGATAGCAGAATTAAAAACTGATAATGAATTTGTTAATTTAGTTAAAATTAATATGGGAAAACCACAAATCAAAAACATTCAAAATATTTTCAGTTTAACGGTGGATAATTTAAATTACGAAATAAATTTAAATGGGAAAAAATTTCTGGCTTCAACTTTATTAATGGGAGTTCCGCATACGATTATTTATGTCGAAGATTTTAAAGATGAGGATATTTTAATGTTTGGACCTCAAATTGAAAAGTTAGACTTTTATCCATATAAGACAAATGTTAATTTTGTAAAGGTGAAAAATAATAAAAAGATTAAAGTAAAAACTTGGGAAAGGGGAGCAGGACTTACCCTTGCGTGTGGAACAGGATCCTGTGCTTCAGCAGTTGCAACATATTTAAATGGCTTAACAAGCAATTGTGTAGAGGTAGAACTTGAAGCAGGAAGTCTTTTTATAGAGTATAATGATTATGTTTATATGGAAGGACCTGCTGAATTTATATGCGAAGGAAACTTTTTTGAGTAACGGAATAAAACCTCTAGAATATTATAATATTAGTAAATTTCTGGAGGGGTTTTTTTGAAAATTTCAAATAGAATTTCAGAAGTTCCACATTACGTTTTTGCAAGACTAGAGCACTATAAGAAGGAACTTATAAGAAATAACATTGAAATAATTGATTTAAGCATTGGAGATCCAGATATAAAGACGCCACAGTTTATAGTCGATGAATTGATCAATTCTCTTAGAATAAAAGATTTTTATAAATACCCACCATATAGTGGAGCTGTGGAGCTGAAAAAGTCAATTGCAAACTTTTACAAAAGGCATTTTGATGTTGATTTAGACTATGAAAATGAAGTCGGAATTTTAATTGGAGCTAAAGAAGGAATAGCACATTTAATAATGGCGCTGACTGATCCAGGAGATTATTGTATAGTCCCTGATCCAGGTTATCCTGTTTATTTTTATGCTTCAATTATTGCGGGATGTATTCCATATAAAATATATTTACAAAGAGAAAAAGATTATATTCCTAATATTTATGGAATTCATAATGAGGTTGTAAGAAAAGCGAAAATATTAATCGTCAATTATCCTAATAATCCAACTGGAGCTTGTGGGAATTTGGACTTTTATTCTGAGCTAATTGATTTTGGAATTAAAAATGATATAGTAATCGTAAATGATGCGGCTTATATAAATTTAGTATCGGATAAAAAATACAAAAACAGCATTTTACAGGTTGAGGGAGCAAAAAAAATAGCTGTTGAAATCGGAAGTTTATCAAAAAGTTATAATATGACAGGTTGGAGAATTGGATATATAGTAGGCAATAAAGAGATAATAAAAAGACTTTCAGTAATAAAATCGAATATTGATTCCGGTCAATTTTTACCTATTCAATTAGCGGCATCAAAGGCTATTGATTATGGTGATTATTTTATAAGTTATATTAATAATGTTTATGAGGAAAGAAGAAAAATTGTTAATAGTATGTTAAAACAAAATAATTTCGATATTTATGATAGTAAAGGAACCTTTTACGTTTGGTTTAAAGTTCCTAAAGGATATTCCTCTGAGGAGTTTTGTGAAATAGTTTTAGATAAAGCACAAGTAATGATTACTCCTGGTAATGCCTTTGGAGATATGGGAGAGGGATTTTGTAGAATATCATTAACCCTTCCAGCCGATGTTTTAAAACCGGCAGTAGAAAGAATATTAAAGGTTATTTAGGGCATGCTTTGCATGTCCCATTTAAATTTTAATTTGAACTTGAAAAAAAGATATATTATTATGTATAATTAGGAAGAATGTAATATATTTATATATTAACGGTAGGTGAATAATATGATAAAAAGTATGACAGGATACGGTAGGGGCGAGTGCGAAGAAAACAATAGACGCTTTGTAATTGAAATAAAATCCGTAAATAACAGATACCTAGATATCAATATTAGGCTACCAAAACATTTAATAGCTTTGGAGGATAATATAAGAAAATACATATCAGCAAAGGTTTCAAGAGGAAAAATAGATGTTTTTGTAAATCAAGATAAGTTTAGCGATGATGATATAAAAGTAGTTTTAGATGAACAGGTTGCAAGTTATTATTATAATGTTTATACTGAATTAAAGAAGAAATTTAATCTTGAAGAGGAAATAACACTTTCGCTTCTTGCTAAAGCACCAGATGTAATTATTATAGAAAAAAATGATGAAGATATTGAAACGGTATGGGAAACGATGAAAAAAGCTTTAGATGAAGCTTTAGCTGTATTTATTGACATGAGAACTAAAGAAGGTTTAAAATTAAAACAAGATATTTTAGAAAGATGTGCGATTATAAATCAAAAAGTAGATTTAATTGAAAAAAGAAGTCCTGGTATAATAGATGAGTATAGAGAAAAGATAAAAATAAGGGTTTCAGAGTTCTTGAAAGACGTAGCCATTGATGAGGCAAAGCTTTTAAATGAAGTTGCGTTTTTTGCTGACAAAATTAATATTGATGAAGAAATAACAAGGCTGAAAAGTCATATAGAACAATTAAGAGCAACATTAGAAACCGATGAAGCAGTTGGAAGAAAGCTTGACTTTTTAATACAGGAAATGAATAGAGAAACAAATACAATCGGTTCAAAGGCAAATGATTTATATATAGCAAATCTAGTTATAGATATAAAAAGTGAATTGGAAAAAATCAGAGAACAAGTTCAAAATATAGAATAATTAGGAGGTTAAAGTATGGGTATAAAACTAATAAATATAGGTTTTGGTAATATAGTTTCTGCCAACAGACTTGTAGCAATTGTAAGTCCGGAATCTGCACCAATAAAAAGAATAATACAAGAAGCAAGAGATAGAGGTATGCTTATCGATGCAACTTACGGTAGAAGGACAAGGGCAGTAATAATAACAGATAGCGACCACATAATTTTATCAGCTGTTCAGCCTGAAACTGTTGCTCACAGACTAACTTCTAAGGATGTAGAGGACGAATTAGAAGACACTGAAGATGATGAAGAATAAAAAAGAAAGGAGTATATGATGCAAAGGCAAGGCTTGTTGATAGTAATTTCAGGTCCATCAGGTGCGGGGAAGGGAACGATTTGCAAAGCACTATTACAAAAGAATAAGGAATTAAAGTTGTCTGTGTCATGCACCACAAGATTACCAAGAGAAGGAGAAAAGGAAGGTATTAATTACTATTTTGTATCAAAGGAAAAATTTGAAGAGATGATCGCAAAAAACGAGTTTTTAGAATATGCTACTGTATATGGCAATTATTATGGAACTCCTAGAAATTATGTAGAAG
>JAOAEI010000058.1 GCA_026416875.1 Caloramator sp. | reverse complement strand
AAAATAAAGTCCCTGTTTTCTAAGGTTATTTCAAAAACAATAACGTCATCCCGTTTTTTTATTTCACTAATAAATTCCGAGCTGCATTTTTTTAAAACTCCAATTACAGGTTTTTCGCTATCAAGAACCCTTAAAACCTGCCTTTTAAATCCTTCTGATTTAGATTCAAAAAAACCAATCTCATCCATAACTATACAGTCCCTATTCTTCAGGCTCTTATCCAATATATCCACTCCAACTGTTTCAAAAACCTCCTGAAAAATTTGAGGCTTTAAACTTTTAAAATCTGCCATCCCAATAATGTTGTTAAAGCTTCCATCATAGAGGGAAATCATATCAAACTTTATCCCATTTTCACAGGGAATCTTTTTTTCATAATATCCCCCGATAGAACAGTCAAGAAGATTTAAAATCTTAAACAGCAGAGTGCTCTTGCCTATTCCCCTTTCTCCCGTCAAAAAAATATTTTTCATGCCCATCCCCCACACAGCCTTTATACTTATATATTTCTACAAAAAACATCAAATTCCTTCAACAAAAATAAAGGTCTGCAAAAGCAGACCCTACTCAAATACCTTCACAAGCTTATTAAACATATTCTGATTATCCTTTATCCTATTTTCATTTCCTAAAACACATATATATTCCTGCTTTATTACATCCTCAATTACATTTTTAAATGACTTTATAACGTCTAATTTAGCATCTAATACTTCTTCTCTTTCCCTTTGAATATCCTCTTGAGTAATACCCCTCATGTAATTTTCATCAGACACTCTACCCTTCATAAAAGGATTTAATGGAAAATCTAGCTTGCTCATTGTTCCTATTATATATTTTGTCATTTCCCTACCGTCTATTTCAAGGTTTTCTATAAATTTTACTGTTTCATCGTAGGCTTTAATCGTTTCCTTTAAATTAGGATCCCTATAGGAAGCAAAGGTCAATGTTCCATTTCTTTCTAAGTTCATAAAACAACCATAAGCCCCACCTTGAACTCTGACTTTATTCCATAAATAGTCAAGGCTGATAATTGTCCTTAATACCTGCATTGCTCCATTATATTCATATCCAAGTTTTCTATAATTATATCCCTTTGCTACGTATTGAACATTTGCCTGCGTCAATAGGCCTTCATTATCCTTGCTTAATTCAACGTCAAGATTTGCCTTTTCTAGTTTTTCTCTCTTAAGGTCCTTTAAAATATGTCCTACATTATCTTCATACAACTTAACATCTCCATCTTCACAGGTTAAGCTGAGTAAAACATTATTTATGTTAAATATTCTATCCTTAACCTTATAGAGTTTATCAACCAAATCATCATATAAATTATCAAAATTCTTTTCTAAATTTGAGATAAACTTATAAAACTCTATTCCATTCATAGCTTCATTGATTTTTGCTGCCTTTGAAAAATAGGAATTAAGCCTTTTAGATGCAACGCTATGGCCCTTTTCTATTATAACCATTTCAAGTCTTGATTTTGTCTGTTGAATTATTTCTTTAATTTTTTTCTTGTCATCGAATTTAGTTTTATTGATTATTTCTCCAACAAGCTCTAACATTTTTGGCAATTTATCTACCAACGCCTTTGACTCAATCACGAATATTGGCTTAAAGTCATCGACGTTATTAATTTTTTCTACTATTTGAGGATAATATTTAATTCCACCTATATAAATGTCTATTTCCTTTGCAAGTTCTTCATACGAAAAATTTTCAGTTGGAAGCTTGCCTAATAGCGTTGAAAGGAAGGAAGCATAAGGCATAAGCTCAATGTCAACTTTATCCATATCAAAATAGAAATTAGTATAGGCAATTTTATTCGTAAATACCGGATGGAAAAGCAATTTACAGCCTTGAAGTTCTCTTTCAACAATGGGCAATACATCAGCCTCACGTTTTATATCTCTAATAGACAGTAGCGGGATGGTCTCAAGGGCTTCCTTTGAATCCGGCGTTTCTTGTCTTTTGAGAAGGCTATTAGTATTTTCTATTATCCTTTCAAGCTCTTCATCGGTCATAGAATCCTTTATTTTCTGAAGCTTTTCCTTAAGAGCATTTTCTTTTTCCCTTAGCATACCCTTTTTAGGCTTTAATATTAAAACAGAAGCATGCTTGTTATTCAATAAGTATTTTTCAATTAAATCCTCAAAATATCTTCCCTTTGCTCCATCTTTAATGTTTTGAAGGGGAAGGTCGTATTCTAAATAAGCTGTTGGATGTGCATCATAAAGCCAGCTATTCATAAGTTTAATTCCATATAAAAGCCCTTTAGGTGCATATTCATGTTCTGCTTCCCTCATTTGAAATTCTATTTTATTTATTGAAGCTTCTATTTGTTTCTTATCAAGACCTTCCTTAACAAGCTTTTTAAGGGTTTCAAAAACTACTTCTTTAAATTTTTCCTTTTTATCTATCTCTGAACCTTTAACGATTATGCTAAACATCGGCTGCAGAATACTTCCTTCAAAGCTGCCAAATACATCCTTACCTAATCCTGCATCTACAAGCGCCTTTTTAAGTGGTGATGCAAAAGTTCCAAGAAGAATATGCTCTAATATCTCTAAGGCCAATGTTTCCTCAACGTTTCTTGCATCGCCTGTTACAAAGTTTAAACTTAAAAATGTCTTTTCCTTTGTATCTTCGTCATCAGCTATAGGATACTCCATCTCAACTTCTTTAATTTCTTCAAAGGGAGGTTGAAAATCTATTTCAGAATAAATTTCTGTCTTTTCAAAATCCTTTAAATAACCATCTATAAACTCTAGCTCCTTTTCTGTATTACCGTTTCCATATAAATAGATATAGCTATTTGAAGGATGATAAAATTTCTTGTGGAATTCGATAAACTCTTCATAGGTCAACTCTGGTATATGGTCTGGATCCCCTCCTGATTCATATCCATAGGTTGTATCTGGGAAAAGAGTTTCACTTATCTTTCTAAAGAGGATTGATTCTGGGGAAGAAAAAGCCCCCTTCATTTCGTTATAAACTACTCCCCTTAGGGTTAGCTCACCTGTTTTATCAAAAAGTTCATAGTGCCATCCTTCCTGCATAAGTATCTCAGGTGTTTTATAAATATTAGGATAAAAAACCGCATCAAGATATACATCCATAAGATTAAAAAAGTCCTTCTCATTCTTACTTGCCACGGGATACATGGTTTTATCAGGGTAAGTCATGGCATTTAAAAATGTCTGTAGAGACCCCTTAATAAGCTCAACAAAGGGCTCCTTTACCGGGAATTTTCTTGAACCGCACAAAACAGAATGTTCAATAATATGAGGGACTCCTGTGCTATCGTTAGGCGGTGTTCTAAAGGAAATTGAAAATACTTTATTATCATCATCGTTATAAATTTTTAAAAGCCTTGCTCCTGTTTTTTCATGTTCAAATATGTAGGCCTTTGAATTAATCTCTTTGATATCCCTTATCTCTAATAATCTAAATCCATGATAAACTTGATTAACTTCCATGTTTTACCTCCTTTTACTTAAAACTAAATTGTATATTGGAAGGACATATAAATATAGGGCATATAATATAAATCCACTATGAACTCCCAAGATACTTGCCGGAACAGCTCCAGCTATGTTCCATGGAATAAGAGGAGCAATTACTATTGCTGAATTTTCTATATCAAGGGCCAGTTTATATTTATCCTTATAAATCCCCTTAACAAATTGGACAGCAAGTATGACTGCAAGGGCTTGAGTAAAACCTATCATAGAGGTAATAATGCTAACCAATATTGTAGAAGGAGTATTTCCAACCTTTTTACTTAAATTTCTAATTCCCTCCTCAAGTTTTTTTAACATTTTTGTTTCTTCAAATATTCCGCTATAGGCAGAGGATAAAAATACAATTGCGGAAACTTTAATCATGGATAAAACTCCTCCACCTTTAATTATCTGTGCTACTAAATTATTATTTTCAATTTTAAACCCAAATATCATATATTTTAGTGTTTCTGCTATACTCCTATTTTGAACAAAAACATCTAAAAATATAGCCACAGCAATGCTTACGGATATCGATTTTTTTACATCTACCTTAAATAAGGATAATATTATTATGATTACGGCAGGAATTAATAAATAGGGCGTAAGTATAAACTCTTTACTTATATCCTTAACAATGTTTTTATTAACTATAGATATGTTTAAATTGATGGATAAAAGTAAATACAATAAAATTGTAATAAATGTAGGAACTATGGAATTTGTAATCATGTTTTTCACGTTAACATAAAGCTCTGTTTCAGTTAAATTGGCAACTAGGTTGGCACTTGATGACATAGGCGAACATCTATCGCCAAAAAAAGAACCCGAAAGAATTGCCCCTGCAGCTAAATTTATGTTTATCCCCGCTCCCTTTGCAAGGATAATTAGGGCAATTCCAATTGTTCCTACCGTCCCAAAGGCACTCCCTATCAAATATGATGTAATGCTGCAAATTATAAATGTGTAAACAAGAAAAAATTTAGGATTCATAAATTCAATCCCAAGATAAACGATGTATGGAACAACTCCTGAGGATAACCAAACTCCCATTACTGCTCCTATTAAAATAAAAATTTTTATTACTACCGTTGATTTTTTCCCACCCTTAATAATCATTTTTAAAATCTCTTTAAAAGAAAAGCCAAGTTTATAGGAATAAAATGCAAAAAACAAAAGTCCTATGATTAAAGGATAAATTATAGATATATTAATTAACATTGAAATAAATATCAAAATAAAAAGCAGCAAAAATATAATGTAAACCATTTTAACCTCCTAAAGTTATGCATCAATGCCTGTTCTAATCCCTACAAAGAAAAATTCTGTATGCCTACAGTCTTCACAAACATAAACGTTAAAAACTAAAGCTTCTTCATAATCAATAATCGTCGATATAAAATCTCTATATTCCTTTTCTGTATCAAATCTGTATTCCTTTAAAAATTTCATCTTTCCACCGCATCTTAAGCATTTTAAATTTTCATAATCAACCTTTGCTGGATCCTTTTCATCAGTTAAAGTTAAATTATTTTCATTCCACCACAAATATCTTGCTTCTTCGTTTAAAATTATATCTTCAAATCTCACATGATATGGATGAAAACTTTTAGGATCTATCTTATCGATATATCCTATTCTATTTATGAATATTTTATCTATCCCCTCACCGACAGAAAGAATCTTAACCTTATCTCCCACTTTAAACATAAAATCCCCCCTTTCATTTAAAATTATTATAAACCAATATATTCCATGGCTCAATATTGATTTAAATTTCCACCGTTATCCTATCCTTTATATTTATCTCGTTTAATGCAATTCTACATCTATACGCTAAAACTTCAACACCCTTTTCCTTAGCTCTTCTTAATGTTATAGCAAATTTTTCGTCCATCTCCTTATATGGAGTAAAATGATTTACAAAATCCATAAAAGCAACAAAAATGATTTTGGCCTTATAGCCTAATTCAACCGCCTTTATAAGTGCCTCAATGTGACGCCTTCCCCTATCGGTTGGGGCATCTGGAAATTTTGCAATGCCGTTTTCCTCAAAGGTAGCACATTTAACTTCAATAAATATTTTTTCCTCTCCATCTATTAAAAAATCAAATTTACTCTTATAAAAACTAACCTCCCTTTTTAATACTCCATTTCCTAATTTAATTGTATTCTCCTTTATTGCACTTTCTAGCACCCTGTTGGCCATAGCAGAATTTATACAGACTAATCCCTTGTCTTTTTCAACGAACATCAAGGTCCACTCAGTTTTCCTATTTTTATTACCACTTTTTACTAAAAACACCTTAGCATCTGGAAGTAAAAGTTCCCTTAATCTGCCTGTGTTTGGAACATGGCAAAGTATTTCTTTCCCTTCTATTTCAACTAGGGCTTCGAATCTATTTAGCCTTTTTATAAATCTTCCTTCAACCTTTTCCCCAGGTATTTTATATCCCATCCTCTTGCCTCCTAAACTGTTTTTTTAAAAGAATAGCAGCCCCATTTTAAATTGTCAAGTTTTAGAAAAACGATTGATTATTTACAAAAAAAGGTATATAATATAATTGACCACATGGTCAATTATATTAGAGGGGTGGTTAAATGTTTATTCAGCTTAACAATGTAAACAAAGAATTTAAAAGCGGAAAAAATTTGGTATTTTCCCTCAAAAACATTTCCTTTAATGTAAACAAAGGACAGATAATTACAATTCTTGGTCCATCAGGTTCAGGAAAATCTACCCTCTTAAATCTAATAGGAGGGATTGATAGGGTTGATAGTGGAGACATTTTAATTGGGGATGTGAATATCTCAAAGCTTAGCGATAAAGACCTTACACTTTATAGAAGAAACAAGATAGGTTTTGTTTTTCAATTTTATAATCTCATTCCAAACCTTAATGTTTACGAAAACGTGGAGGTAGCAGCAAATATAAGCAAACAATCACTTAGCCTTGAAAAAGTTTTAGATTCAGTTGGTATGTTAGATAAAAAGGATAAATTCCCCCAGGAGTTAAGTGGCGGAGAACAACAAAGGGTTTCAATTGCAAGGGCGCTTGTTAAAAATCCAGAAATACTTCTGTGCGATGAACCTACTGGAGCCCTTGATTTTAAAACTGCAAAAGAAATATTAATGCTCCTTGAGAAAATAAATAAAGAATATAATACTACGATATTCATAGTAACCCATAATACTGCAATAAGCAGTATGGCTGATAGAATTATCAGATTAAGAAGTGGCGAAATTGTTGAAGACAAAATAAATTCAGCAAAAATTTCTGCTGAAGGAGTTGAATGGTAATGGTTTTAAATAAAAGGATTTTTAGGGTTCTGTTGAAGCAAAAGGCCATTTATTTAGGTTCTATAGTTCTTGTTATGTTAAGTTCTTTGCTTTATTCTAATCTAAATATTGCAATGAAAAACGTTGAAAAAAATAAAGACCTTTTCTTAGAAAAAACTAATGTTGAAGATGCCAAAATTATACTTCAAAGGCCAATTGATGATATAAAAAAACTTGAAGATGAATTTAATATTTCTATAGAAAAAAGGCGTCAATTTGATGCTAAAATCAGTGAAAATACCACATTAAGAGTCTTTGAAAAGACAAGCAAAGTAGATTTTCCATATATAGTAGAAGGTAGCGATATTAAAAATTCAAATGAAATACTCCTTGAACCTAACTTTGCAAAAACCAATAGATATAATATAGGTGATAAAATTAGGGTTTTAGATAAAGACTTTACAATAGTTGGATTCTTTGCAATGCCTGATTATATATATCCTTTAAAATCCGAAGGAGATATTATGGTCAATTACAAAATATTTGGAACTGCCATAATATCAAATAAAGCGATGGATGAAATGCCTACAAAAGGAAATTCGTTCTATCTTTTAAAATCTCCTTCTGGTGGTTTAGAAGAAGTCAAAGAATACCTTGGAAAAAATAATTTCATAATCTTCTGGCAGGAAATTAATGATAATCCTCGATTTAACTTTGTAAATGCAAAGCTTATGGGTTCTGCAAAGATGGCAGTTGCTCTTCCTGCGATGATTCTACTTTTAACCTCCCTTCTAGTTGCAGTTGTCCTTTGGAGAATGATAAAAACCGAATTTACTCAGATAGGAACTTTATATGCTTTAGGATATACTAAAAATGAAATTGCAATGCACTATTTATCCTTTGTTAATATAATTGCTTTAACAGGTGGGATACTTGGAACAATATTGGGTCTATTACTAGTTAAACCTTTATCAGAGTATTTTACTTTTTATTTTAATATTCCTCTTATAGATAATTCCTTCGATTATAAATATATATTAGGCAGTTTGTTAATCCCCTATGTTTTTATAATCCCCTCCATGCTGATTGTCTTATATAAAGCATTGAAACATTCCCCTGTAAAATTGATGAGGGGAAAGATTGAAACTCTTAAGATAGGTTTTATAGAAAAAAACATTAAATTAAATAGGCTTAGATTCCCTTCAAAATTTAAAATAAGAGAAATTACAAAAAGCATTCCTAGGCTTTTTGTTTTAATCTTTGGAATTACACTTGCCTCGATGTTCCTTATGTTAGGTTTCTTATATAGGAATTCTATTGACTATCTTTTAAATCAAAGCTTAAATGATGTCTTTAAATACGAGTATAATTATGTATTAAAATCCTATGAAGCTAGCAACATCTATGGCGGTGAAGAATATAATTTTTCTGTTTTTAAGGTTAATGGAAAGGTAGAAAGTTTTGCGGTATTTGGAATAAAACCAAATTCGCAATTTATAAATCTTGTCGATAAAAACGGCAATCCTATTTCAAAGGAAAATATAATAATAACTAAACCTCTTGCCAAAACATTAAAGGTAAAAGAGGGAGATACAATAGTAATTACAAATAAATATAATAACGATGATTATACCATAAAAATCGATAAAATTGCTGAAGTCTACACGGGAAATAATATTTATATGCCGCTTTCTAAACTTAACAATCTACTAGGATTTGATTCTGGAAGCTTTATTGGAATTTTTGCAAAGGAAAAATTGAATATCCCTGAGGAGAAAATATTAAAATTTGAAACCAAAAATGATATTAATGAGGCCTTTAAAGCGATAATAAATCCTCTTAGAGTTTCACTAGGACTTGTGTCCTTTATTGCATTTTTTATAGCTCTTATTGTAATATATGTAGTAACGGGACTTTCAATTGAAGAAAATAAAACAAATATATCGATGTTTAAAATTTTAGGATATACCCATAAAGAAATTAATGATTTAATCTTAAATACATTCACCATCCCGATTATAATCGGTTTTGTTCTTTCCATTCCTTTGTTAATAAAGTCAATGGATGAGTTATTAAACAGCTTTGCACAAAACGTTGACTTTGCTTTCCCATTAAAGCTAAACGCTGTGTCGATTATTTTAGGATTTTTAATTCTTTATATAACCTTTGAAATTTCAAAATATTTCTCAAAGAAAAATATATTTAAAATTCCTATGTCAGAGGCACTTAAAACACAAAGGGAGTAGATCAACTTGTCAAAAGCATTTGAAAAGCTTTCAGAAGAAAAAAGAAATAAAATAATTAAAGCAGCCCTTGAGGAATTTGCAAACAATGGATATGAAAAGGCATCAACGAATAGAATAGTTGAAAAGGCTGAAATATCAAAGGGGCTTCTGTTTCACTATTTTAAAAATAAAAAAAGATTATATTTATATCTTATCGACTATGTAATTCCTGTTATTTTTGATGAATTTTTTAAACTTGCCGATATGAATATAACCGACTTTTTTGAAAGACTTAAAAATTGGCAAGTAGCTAAACTTAATATATTTGAAAAGCTATCCTTAGAGAGCAAATTTTTGATAAGAGCCTTTTCTGATATCCCTGATGAAGTTAAAGAAGAAGTTTTAAAAAGATATCAAAATTATACCCAGGAAGGATATAAGCTTCTATTTGCTAACATCGATTATTCAAAATTTAAAGATGGTATAGATAAAAATAAAGCCGTAGAAACCATAGTTTGGACTTTAGAAAACTACGGCAATAAGTATATGAAGGAAAATATGGACAATGAGGGAAATATAGTAATAGATATAGAAAGAATATTAGAGGATATAGATGAATATTTAGAAATATTAAAGCATGGATGTGTAAGGGGCTAATAATAGCCCCTTTTATTAATGATGTCCTTGATGGTGTCCTCCTGCATGGATACATCCATCTTCTTTTAAATTTAATTTGCCTTCAATGTAATTTTTAATTATCTCATCGTGAGCCCCTTCTGCACCTGTTAATACTTTGATTCCTTGTGATTTTAATCCATTAAAGGCGCCCTCCCCCATGCATCCTGAAATTACAAGCTCCACTCCATTTTCCTTTAAAAATCCGCCAATTAATGAGTGCCCATGTCCGGGAGATTTTTTTATCTCCCTTGATTTAATTTCACTCCCTTCAATTTCGTAAATATAAAAGCTCTCGCTTTGGCCAAAATGTTGTGAAACATCGCTTCCAATTACCGCAATTGCAATTTTCATACGATCACCTCTTTATTTTGGGTATATGTTCAATTATATTATATTTTAACTTTCCTATTTTTTCAACGATCTCAAACAAAATATTTGACATATACCCATTATTTTAATATAATTATTTTGAGCATTTGCCTATAATATTATTTTGAAGGAGGTTAAAATATGGCAACTTCTCGTTTAAAACATTTTCCAATATCATTCTTTTCAATTATTATGGGCCTTTCAGGCTTTATAATAGCTATGCAAAAGTTTGAAATTATTTATAAAACTTTCAAGCTTAGCCACACGTTCGGCTATTTAGATCTTTCTTTATTCTTTATTATATTGTTAACCTATTCTTTAAAATTTATTAAACATAAAGAAGAAGTAAAAGATGATTTCAACCACCCAATAAGGATGGCATTTGTTCCAACTATATCTATAAGTATGCTTTTGATTTCAATAGTATTTTTAGAGATAAATATATCTATATCAAAAATTTTATTCTTTATTGCTGCACCACTGCATCTATTATTTTCTTTAAGCACAATAACCAAATGGATTCAACACACAAAATTTCAAATTCAGCATTTTAATCCTGCTTGGTTTATCCCTATATTGGGAAATCTATTAGTCCCAATAGCAGGGGCAAAATTTGTATCAAAAGAAGTATTATGGTTTTTTTATAGCATAGGGATTGCTTTCTACCTTCCCTTCCTTGCAATGCTTTTATATAGAATAATCTTCCACAATAATCTACCTGAAAAGCTAATGCCTACGCTATTTATCCTTATTGCTCCGCCTTCTGTTGGACTTATAGCATATTTTAAACTAACTGAAGGAATAGATACCTTTGCAAGAATTCTATATTATTTTGCTCTATTCACTTTATTTTTAGTGTTATCACAATATAAATTGTTTACAAAAATCAAATTCTATTTATCATGGTGGGCATATATTTTCCCGCTCTCAGCCTTTTCAGTTGCAACCTTTGTAATGCTAAACAATACAAAACTTGCCTTTTTCAAAACATTATTTACTGCTATATTCGTTATGATAATTTTCTTAGTAGTAATAATATCC
>JAOAEI010000057.1 GCA_026416875.1 Caloramator sp. | reverse complement strand
TGATCCTAATATAATCGAAGATGAAAACTTTGTAAAACCTTCGCTAATAGATAAGCAAGGCCCTTACCCCGTTTTTAAAATGTTTAAAACCTTAAAGGATGAAGCCGATTTTATAGCAAAGGAGATAAATAATTTATCAAAGGAGTATAACTTTAAGGATATTGCAATAATATGCAAAACTAAAAAATATCTTGATGCAATATTTGAATATATAAGACAACTAAATATACCTGCTACATTCTTAAATAGAGATAACCCCCAGTTTGAAGAGGATAGCATAAAATTTTTAACAATGCATTCTATTAAGGGTTTAGAATTTAAAGTAGTTTTTGTAGTTGGCCTTAACAAAAAGATTATACCAAATATTGATTTTTCAGATCTTTTAGAACCAGACATTCAAGAATCGCTTGATAGAAAGTTGCTTTATGTTGGTATGACAAGGGCAAATGAAATTCTTTATTTGACATCCTCAGAAGTTCCTTCTAAATTCATTAGCGATATAAATCCAAACTATTTAAGACTAGGATCTAATAGTTTAATAAAATCATTTTATAAAATTCCGTTAGAAAGTTATATTTTCACAGATAAAATAATTAATATTTATTCTAAAGAAGAAATGGTTAGACAATGGGTTATTAAGGAATTAATAGAAACATATAAATACCCATTAGAACTTATAGATATAGAATACAAGATTAATAATTTTTCAAAGGTTGGTTCTGTTGATGTCGTTGTCTTTATATATAAAAACAACAAAAAAATACCCTTTATTTTCTTTGAATTAAAAGCATTTGGCTCAATAAATGACAATAACATCGGTCAATTAAAAAGTTATTTAAACTGCAGCAATTGTTATTATGGCGTTTTAACTGATGGGAATAGTTTTATTGTTATAGATAAAAATGGAAATAATCTTGATGACATTCCCTGCTTTGATAATTCAATGCTTCCATCAAGCATCGAAGAATATCAGTATATAGATTTTAAGCATAATAAGTCCTTTAAAATAAAAAGAAATTTAAAAGTGCTTACTGACATATCAATAAATGATAATGGAACTGACTATAATTTAGATTTTGAAAACTCTTTGAAGCTTGAAATATATTCTAAAATTGCAGCTGGAAGTCCAACTTACATAAGCAGCGAAAAAATCGGAGAATTTATATTGCCAAAAGAAATTTTTTCGCCCTCCTATCAATACTTTATCATTAAGGTAAAAGGCGACAGTATGATTGAAGCAGGGATTGATGATGGCGATATGGTAATCCTCCAAAGCTGTAACAGTGCACAAAATAGAGATATCGTGGCAGTATCCATAGGAGAAGAAGCAACACTTAAAAGATTTATGAGGCTTGGAGGCGATGTTCTTCTAGTTCCTGAAAATTCTAATTATGAACCTATCCATATAAAAGATGATCAAGCAAGAATAATAGGAGTTGCTGTTGGAATATTAAAGAAAAAGGCCTGAAAAGGCCTTTTAATATTTCCCAACAACTATTGTATTTTCCCTTTCAGGTCCTACGGAAACTATCGATATTCTAACTCCGGTATATTCTTCAATAAATTTAAGATATTTCTTTGCATTTTCTGGTAAGTCTTCATAGGTTTTAGCCCCTTGGATGGACTCATCCCAGCCGTCAAATTCTTTATATATAGGTTTACATTTTGCAAGATCCTCAAGGGATGCTGGGAAGTTTTCAATAACCCTTCCTTCAAACTCGTAACCTGTGCAAACCTTTATCTTCTCAAGACCGGCAAGGGTGTCAATCTTAGTTATTGCAAGGCTTGTAAGGCCTGATATTCTTGCTGCATACTTTAAAATAACAAGGTCAAGCCAGCCGCACCTTCTTGCCCTACCTGTTGTTGTTCCATATTCAAATCCCTTTTCCCTTATGTATTCTCCAGTTTCATCAAAAAGCTCCGTTGGGAAGGGGCCCTTTCCAACCCTTGTTGTGTAAGCCTTACATACACCAACAACCCTATCTATCATAGTAGGTCCAACACCTGAACCTATGCACACTCCTCCTGCAATAGGATGGGAGGAGGTTACATACGGATATGTTCCATAGTCTATGTCAAGTAGGGTTCCTTGAGCTCCTTCAAATAAAACTTTTTTGCCCTCCTTAATGCTATCATAAAGAACCACTGATGTATCGGTAATAAAATCCTTTAATTTTTCTGCATATTCTGTGTAGGAATTATAAATTTCATCAAAATTCATCTCTTCATCTTCATATATTTCCTTTATGAGCCTATTTTTTACCTCTAAATTAGCCTTTAGCTTTTCATAAAAAACTTCTTTGTTTAAAAGGTCGCATATCCTTATTCCTGTTCTTTCATGCTTGTCGGTATAACAGGGGCCTATACCCTTTCCTGTGGTTCCTATATCCTTTGAACCCCTTTTCTTTTCCGAAAGGGCATCGATTTTCTTATGATAGGGCATTATAACATGGGCTCTATCGCTGATTAAAAGTTTTTTATTGTCAACCCTTATACCTTCATCCCTTAAATATTCAATCTCATCTAAAAGGGCCTTTGGATCGATAACTACACCGTTTCCAATAATGCATAGCTTATCCTCATAAAGTATCCCTGATGGAATAAGATGTAGCTTGTATTTTTTATCGTTAGCAATAACAGTGTGTCCTGCGTTATTTCCTCCCTGATATCTTACAACTACATCTGCACCCTCTGCTAAAAAGTCTGTAATCTTTCCCTTTCCTTCATCTCCCCATTGGGCACCAATAACAACTAAACTCATTTTATCACCTCAAATTCTCTTTAGTATTTCCCTTGCAATAATAACTCCAGATACTGAAGCCTGTGCAAGACCCCTTGTAATTCCTGCACCATCTCCACCAGCGAATAAATTTTTCACTTGCGTTTCCAAATTACTTGTAAGCTTAACCCTTAGAGAATAAAATTTTACCTCTACACCATATAATAGCGTATGTTTTGAATAAATACCAGGTGCAATTTTATCAAGGGCCTGAAGCATTTCTATTATATCGGTTAAAAATCTATATGGAAGGACCAAACTTAAATCTCCAGGTGTTGCATCCTTTAATGTCGGCCTTACAAGCCCCCTTCTTAGCCTTTCCTCCGTCGTCCTTCTTCCCTCCAAAAGGTCTCCAAGCCTTTGAACTATTACTCCTTCTCCTAACATATTCGCAAGGCTTGCAACATATTTTCCATAATCTATTGGTGAATTAAAGGGCTTTGTAAAATTTTTTGAAACCAGAAGGGCAAAATTCGTGTTTTCGCTTTTCTTGTGGGCATAGCTGTGGCCATTTACCGTTTTTACCCCATCGTTGTTTTCCACAACAACTTCTCCGTAAGGGTTCATACAAAAGGTTCTTACCCTGTCATCGAAGGATTTTGTATAATATATAAGTTTAGATTCATAAACCGCATCGGTAATATCCTTAAAGACGATGGCAGGGCATTCAACCCTAACACCTATATCAACCGGATTTGTAGATGTGTCTAAATTTAGCCTTTCTATTTCTTTAGAAAACCAGTCGGAGCCTTCCCTTCCTGGTGCTACAACTACAAACCTTCCTTCAATAACCTCACCGTTTTTTAGCTCTACTCCCTTTACTACACCATCTTCAACCAAAATTCTTTTAACCTCAGTATTTGTCCTTACATCTATCCTTTCCCTTAAGTATTCCTCCATCTTCTTTAATATGTTAAAACAGTTATCCGTCCCAAGGTGCCTTATTTTAGCAGGAATAAACTTAAGATCCGCAGCTGCTGCCCTTTTCATAAGGTCTAAAACCCTATCGTTTATCTCCCCATGAACCTCATCAGGACCTCCAAATTCTAAATATATTCCGTCTATGTATTCAATAAGTCTTTTAAGTTCATCTATGTCAATATATTCGTCAAGGATTCCTCCAAATTCCGTTGTCAAAGTAAGCTTGCCATCAGAAAAGGCACCTGCACCGCCCCAGCCAGAAACTATAGCACAGGGTTTACAGTGCTGGCATTTAACCCCTCTTTCAGTGATAGGACATTTTCTTTTTATTATGCTCTTTCCCTTTTCAAACAAAGCAATTTTAAGATGTGGATTGTTTTTAATAAGCTCTAAGGCTGTAAAAATTCCAGACGGTCCTCCGCCTACTATAATTACATCAAACATATTTGCTCCCCCTTTTTGTGTTTGCATTTATAATATATCAAAGTCTCTTTTTTAAGTCAATTATATTAAGTATAAACAAAAATTCATTCGAATTTATACGAATTATATTTTAATATTACACAATAATTGTTCGAATAATTTTTTATGTTTTAATTTACAACTTTTGTGGTATAATTGTATTATCAAAGCATAAGGAGGTTGCCATGAATATACCTAATGCTTTAACTACATTAAGATTTATCCTTATTCCTACATATTTATTTGTATACTTTTCTAACTTAAATAATTCTTTTCTTTTAGCTATGATTATATTCTTTATAGCTGGGGCCACCGATGTATTGGATGGTTTTATCGCAAGGAAATATAACATGATTACCAAGTGGGGAACTTTGCTAGATCCCCTTGCCGATAAGCTTATGCTCTTAACTGTATTATTCTCATTATCCTATACAAATATTATCCCCCATTGGGTTTTTTATATCGTTCTTATAAAGGAAATTTCCATGATTATAGGAGGCTTTACCCTACTTAAAAAATACGAAACCGTAGTTGCTGCAAAATATTATGGTAAGGCTGCAACTGTATTATTCTACGTAGCCATTGGCGTCCTCATATTTAATAAACTGTTTGGCCTTTATTTTCTATATTGTGCAATATTCCTTGCTTTTTTTGCCCTTTATAACTACATCATCCACTTTATTCAAATAAAAAGGCAGGCAAAATACTAATCGCCTGTCTTTATATTTTCGATCATTTTATTTAAAATTAAACTTCCACTAAAGCTCTCATCCATTATCTTAGATAAACTCATATTATCCTGTGCAACAGCTGAAATATTTTGAGCAATATCCCCTAACGCTGTAGTAATCTGGGATATTATTTCCGTTATATTAGAAATATTCATCCTAACCTCTTTGAAGCCCTCAACAGTTTGATTGGTTTTACTATAAATATCCTTTAATAGTTCTTTAAAATCCTTCGCGCTTTTTTCAAATTCCATTGAAACTCCTCTAAAAGAATCGTAATCCTTTATTATCTTATCTTCTAATAAAATCACCATTTCCCTTAGAGAATAAGATAAAGAATTCTTGGATGATAAAACATATTTTATTTTTTCATTAACCGTTGTTACCTCCCTAGATGTTTTTTCGGCAAGTTTTCTAATCTCTTGAGCTACAACCGCAAATCCCCTGCCGCTGTCTCCTGCCCTTGCAGCCTCAATTGCAGCATTTAAAGCTAAAAGATTTATAGCCTCTGCTATTTCTAATATACTGTTATAAACTAATGAAATATCGTTTATGGCATCTAACTCTTTAATGGATTCTTCTAAGCCCAATTTCTTTGCTTCATATATCCTTTTAAATTCTTCAACGTTTTTTTGTATTTTATTATTTATATTTTTTGCCCTATCCTCAATCTTATCTCCTATCTCAAGAGACTTTTGAGTTAGCAAAAACATATCATCCGTCATTAAGTTAACATCCTCTGTCTTTTTATTTATATTTCTTGAAGAGGTTAAAATCTCCTCCATACTAGCAGATATTTCCTCAGTTGAAGCAGATACCTCCTGAAGTCTTGAATTTATAGAAGTAAACTTCTCATCAATAATCTTCATATTATTAAATATAAAATTAATTTGCTTTTTTAATTCCTTTGTTATATTTTTCATGCTCATTGCAACTTTGTTTATGGATTCCATTATTAATCCAAATTCATCCTTTTTATTAATATTTAAGCTGATATCTAAGTTTCCCCTTGTAATCTCGTCAAGGGAACTTTTAATAGTTCCAACATTTTTATTTGTTTTTTTAGAAAAATCTATGATTATTAAACCTAAAAATAAAAAAGATATCAATCCCAAAACTAAAAAAACCCTGTTAAATTGATTCCTAATATTTATAAAATAATCAACATATATATCAGCACCGGCAATCCCAACTATTTCACCTTTGGAATTTCTAACCGGGCAAAAGGCACTTAAAAATGTTCCCCATTTATCTTTATATGCCTTATCCGTAACAACAAGTTCACCCCATAGAGCTCTTTTTATATAATCATTCATAACATAAGGTTCTCCTATGTGCGTAGGTTCAAAGGATGCATCGTTGACAAAAAAGAGCTTTCCTCCTTTATAGGCCATAGTATAAAAATATTTTATATTGCTACCTGCAATATAATTCATCATACTCCTTTGTATTTCCTTATACTCTTTACTTCCCATATCCATTGTTTCAATTACCTTTTCTAAATAATCGCCATTAATTTGTTCTACACCCTTCATCAAAAAAGATTTGACCTCTTCTTTGAACTGATTACAAACATTTTTAAAAATCAAATTACCGGTTATAAATAAAGTTGAGAGTAATAAAATTAACATTGAAATACTAAATACAAAAATCCTATTGCCTATCCTTTTCATACAAAAATCCCCTCCTAGTTTATAATATTCAAAACAAGGAGGGGGGTTAGTTATATTAATTTTAATTGTTCATTTTCTTCTATTTCAAAATATAATTTGTTATTTTCATTTATATTGATTATTCTATATGCCTCCTTCAAATCTCCAAAAAGCCATGCATCCATATCCTTTTCATCCACTATAAGTGGCATTCTATCGTGTATTTTTTCCATTTCTTTATTTGGAGGCGTTGTAAGGATAGTAAATGCATCAATAATGCTTTCCCTAACCTTAAAACTATTATATATACCTCCTAATAAAATAAATCTGCTTTCCTTTTTTATCTTATATTTTACCTTATCTTTACCTTCCTTTTTCCATTCGAAAAAAGCATTAGCAACAGCAAGGCATCTTCTATTTACAAAAGAATCCCTAAAAAAAGGCTTTTTATGGACCGTTTCAGCCCTTGCGTTAAATACTGCCTTATTTTGTAGCAAAAATCCCCACTTATAAACTAAAATTATTTTATCCACATCCTCTAGAATTTTGTCCACATTTTTTGTGATTATCGGTGCAAAATTTGTGGGGAAAACCTCTCCTTTTGTGAAATTTTTAAAATCCATAATCTTTAAACCAAAATAATTAGAAATTCTCAAAAGATCATCCTCAAGCCAATACCTTCCACACATTTTATCGCCCTCTTAAAAACTCCCATTTTGTTTCTACTGTAATAACTGAAATAAGTATTAATATGCAGCCTACAATAGTCCTCAATGTAAATGTTTCACCTACAAAAATTACAGAAAATATACTTCCAAAAACAGCCTCCATGCTAAGAAAAATAGCAGCTGATGTGGACTTTGTATATTTTTGTGCAACCGTCTGAAGTAAAAAGGCAACGCAGGTGGATAAAACTGCAAGATATAATATAGCCATATATCCCTTTAAGGAAATATCTTTAAGAGCAGGTTCCATAAAAATAGCAGTTAAAATAGAAAGAATAGCAGAAAGAGCAAATTGGATAACTGTTAAATTTATAGGTTCTAACTTTTCAGCATAGTATCCAGTTGATACTATATGTCCTGCAAAAAATACAGCACAAATTAAAGTTAAAAGGTCACCAAAATTTATTGACATGCCTTTGTTATATGTAAGGGCTGCAATCCCAATAAAGCATAAAATTGCACCTATAAAGGAATAAAGATCCGGCCTTTTTTTGTAAAGGGCCCAATAAAGAAAGGGAACCATTACTACATTTGTTCCTGTTAAAAAGGCCTGCTTTCCTGGTGTTGTAAACTGAAGGCCAATCGTTTGACTTGCAAAACCGGAGAATAAAAATAAACCTATAACAATACCGCCTATAATTTCTGCTTTATTTATATTTTTAACTTTTTTAAAGAAAATAATAGCTAAAACAAAAAAAGCGATGGTAAACCTAAAGGCCATAAGATATAAAGGAGTAATTTCTGATAGTGCATTCTTAGTTGCAACAAATCCTCCCCCCCAAATAGCTGCAACAAGTAAAAGGGCTAAATTAGCCCAAATTGTAACTTTTTTGTCCATACACGTCCCCCCTAAACTTAGATAATTTAATTATACCCTGAATTTTAAGAATTTTCTATGTAGCAAAATATAGTAAAGCAGAATATTATATATAAAAAAATATAATGGTGATATTATGTCTAAAGATGATAAAAATAAATTAAAGGTTAAAGTTAGACAGTCTGAAGACGGAAGAAAAAAGAAAATCAAAATTGAAAATGACTGTATTGAAATAAAGATTAGGATTAAAGAAAAGGAAATAGAAATAAGGTAAAAAGGATGAAAATATCCTTTTTACCTTTTATTTCTATAAAGCAAATACGCACCAATTACAATAAATACAACAGGGACAAAGTAAGTGCTTATATATGATCTTATTAGATTATATAATTCATTCCCGTAAAAGGCTTTATTTATAACTCCAAGGATGCCTAATATAACTAAAACCCATCCAGCTATCAATATCCACCTGTCGTTCAAAAAGTTAGCCCATCTACCATCTACTTGAAATGTTCCATTTCCAAATATATCGCTATCATAAACCATTTCACCTCTATCTAATTTATTGGCTACATTAAAGGTATCAAAAAATGTATAAAACCATAAAGGTATCTTAACAATAGAAGCTAAAAAAGATAACCCTATAACTCTAAACACTGGTTCAATTAAAAGATAAAGCAGTAAAAATTGAATTCCCCTTCTTATAAGGCCTAGATACATATATCCTACACCAGGTATTAAAGCCGCTAAAAAGGTTAGAAATTGATTTCTTCTCATAGACTACACCCCCATTAGTTTGCTTAAATTTTGGATTAAAATGTTCATCCTAAAGGTAAACAAAGACTGAACAGAAAATATTTTTTCATATAAACTAGTAAAATTTAAAAAGATTAAAAATATCCCTGAGAAAATCATACAAAGAGCAGGAATTTTTGATGAACTAGTCCTTTCTACACTTTTAACCCTGTTTAAAAGCCTCTCATTATAATCTTCATCGATAGGAATATCTTTAAAAGAACTTTTAATATAAAAATCTAAATCGTCTCTTCCCTGCATAAAACACCCTCCCCTTTTTGAAATTCCTCCTTAAGCTTTTTCCTTGCCCTATAAAGCCTTCCTTCAACAGCCCTTTCAGATATATTAAGAACATCCTTTATCTCCTTTTCCGAAAGCCCTGCATAGTAATACAGGACTATAACCGTTCTTAATGACTCGGGGAGATTTAATATGGCTTCTTTTATATAGAGTCTATCTTCATTAATGAAGTTATCCTTACTTTTAAATATATTGAATCCATTTAAAACTTCCTTTAATTTTTTCCTTCTTAAAAAATCTATACATGTTGAACGGGCAATATGAAATAGATAGGTTTTTACTGAACACTCTAACCTATATTTTTTAATATTTTTATAAAACTTCAAAAAAACCTCTTGGGATATATCCTCCGCCTCTTGAACATCTTTAACAAAGGAATAGCAAAACATTATTAGCTGATTTTTATATAAGTCAACTATATGAACAAATAAATCATTATCCCCTTCCCTAATCCTTTCAATTAAATACTTTTCCTCCAATAAAATCACTCCATGCTCTTAAAATTAATAACCCCACTGTTTATCTTTATACTCATTTTATTCTTACCGCTTCCTAAAATCCTTTTAATTCCTGAATTTGTTCTTGCCTCACCATTTAATCTGCATATTCCATTATCTAAGCTAAGTTCAACATTTACATCTTTTTCCTTTGTAGAAAGATTGACTATTCCGCTATTTAACGAAACATCAAAATTTTTTACTACATCTTCTCTTTTACAATCATCCTTAACACTAATTTTACCATTCAATATATCAAGTTTTAAATTCTTTAATTCTCCTTTTATATTAGCATTTCCGTTTACTCCCCAAACTTCAACGGTATTGGATATATCCTTTGCGTTTAAATTTATATTCTGCCCATTTAAGCTCAGTATCCTTGCTTTTGAAATGTTTACATCAGCATTTTTAGCATCAATCTTAACCTTTGTTATATCGGCACTGCTTGAAAACTTCAAATTATTAGAAACAACCTCTAAATTAACTATCTTAGGAACATAAACGGTTAAATCGACTCCCTTTAATTCATTGTTAAAAAACTCTATTCTAGTCCATCTATCGAAGGATTCTAGGGTAGGCTCATATTTTGTGTAAAAGCTGTTTTTAGGAAAATAAACCGTCCCTTCAATTTTTATTTTTTTCTCCCCCCATTCAACGATATTAACCTTTAAATTATCAGCCTTTATTAGGACGTTGTTTTCTACTGAATCTAAAGAACTTTCAAAATCGATGGCCTTACTGTCAAATGAATTAAAAAGTTTTGGCTGAAAAGAATCAAAATTAACTTTAGAGGAAAAATTTAAACTAAAAGAATAAAAACCATTAACTGCAATGTAAATTAAAATAACAAAAACTATCAAAGGGTTTAGCGATATCCTTTCTTGATGTTTTTTAATGCCAAATAATATAAGCTCTAGCCCTAAAACAACAAAAAGTATAGGCCAAAACTTTAACATAGTCATTCCCAGATTAGGATCCATCCTTTTTATTATCATCCAAACTCCTAAAAATATAAATCCTATAGCACTCGATATAGTTCCAATACTTCTCATACTTTATCCCCCTTTCCTTATTCACTAATATAGACGAAACTTTCTTGTTTTATCCCACGAAGATATTTAAAAATATAATTTAAAAGTAATCAATTAAAAATCAAAATGATAATTTATATCCTTAACCCTTTGTGTTATAATATTTATACCACTTCCGGAGGTGTTTTAATATGGATAATCAAAATCTTTTAGCTGCAATTGAAGAACTGCTTGATAAAAAACTTGAACCTATTAACAACAAACTTGATAACATGGAGAAAAAATTAAATGCAGTATTGAGCAAGTGGCTGACCTTACAGAATTTAAAACCAAAGTTAAAGAAAAACTTGATAACATTAGAGATGACATTAACGCTATCGAATATGTTACATCTAAGAATTGGAATGAAATAACTAAGCTAAAAAT
>JAOAEI010000056.1 GCA_026416875.1 Caloramator sp. | reverse complement strand
CTCCTACAAGGACTAAAGACCCCTTAACTATTCCTCCTCCAAGCACCCTATCCAATTCTTCAAGAAAAGTTGAATATCTTATCTCTTTTGTTATCTCTATATCCTGTATTTTCAAAGGCTGAACCTTATTGTATGCAGCAGATTGAATTTTACTTAACTTTTCATCCTTAACTTCCTCTATAAGTGTATTCCAGCTTCCGCATCCTGGACATTTTCCCATCCACTTTGGCGTTTCATATCCACACTCTTGGCATATATAGACAGTTTTTACCTTTCCCATTCTATCACTTCCTATTTTAGTTAGCAATTACATTATATTTAATATTGTTATTCATGTAAAGAAATATATACAAAATGGCATAGAAATTCTATTCTTCACATTGAAATAAAAGTTGTATGAAGCGTTCTCAAAAATGTCAAAAAGTCAAAATGTCAAGTGGCAGGCACTCACAAAAAGAGAGAACCCTCATTATGAGGATTCTCTCTTTTCAAAGATTATTTCGTTGTCTACAACCTTCATTAAGACTTTATCTCCACGTTTTATATTTCCCTTTAGCATTTCCTCTGAAAGTTTATCTTCAACGGCCTTTGTTATTGCTCGTCTTAAAGGTCTTGCACCATAGGTTGGATCAAAACCTTGTTTTGAAAGGTGTTTTATTACGTCTTCATTATAAGTTATTTCAACCTCAAGGTCCTTTAATCTTTTTATTACGCTCTTTAGCATAAGTTCTGCTATTTTTTCAATGTCCTTATCCTCTAACTGATGGAAAACTATAATCTCGTCGATTCTATTCAAGAATTCAGGCCTAAAGGTCTTTTTCAAATCCTCCATAACGTTTTGCTTCATTCTTTCGTAGGAGTCTTCCTTTTCTTTTTCAGTTGTTGCTGCAAATCCAAGGGTTTGCTGCTTTTTGATGGTCTGGGCACCAACGTTGGAAGTCATTATAACTATTGTGTTTCTAAAGTCGACAGTCTTACCCTTTCCGTCGGTTAGCCTTCCATCCTCAAGTATTTGAAGAAGTATATTAAATACATCTGGATGGGCCTTTTCAATCTCATCAAATAAAACTACTGAGTAGGGCTTTCTTCTAACCTTTTCTGTTAATTGTCCTCCTTCTTCATATCCAACATATCCTGGAGGGGAACCTATAAGTCTTGATACCGTATGCTTTTCCATGTATTCCGACATATCTATTCTTATCATGGCGTTTTCATCGCCAAACATAGCCTCAGCAAGTGCCTTTGAAAGTTCAGTTTTACCTACTCCTGTAGGTCCGAGGAATATAAAGGAGCCTATTGGACGCTTTGGATCCTTTATTCCAACCCTTGCACGCCTTACAGCCCTTGCAACAGCCTTAACCGCCTCCTCCTGCCCTACAACCCTTTGATGGAGTATCTCTTCAAGCTTTAAAAGCTTTTCTGATTCAGTTTCAGTCAGTTTATTTACAGGAATTCCAGTCCATCTTGAAACAACGTTTGCTATATCCTCAACTGTAACAACTGGAACCTCGCTGTCCTTTTGATTTTGCCAGTCCTTTTTAATCCTTTCAAGTTCGTTTTTAATCTCATTCTCTCTGTCCCTTAATTTTGCAGCCTTTTCAAATTCTTGTGTATTTATTGCCTCTTCCTTTTCCTTTCTAACCTTTTCAAGCTCTTCTTCAAGGTTTTTAACATCAGGAGGTGCAGTTAAGTTCTTTAGCCTTACCTTAGCTGCAGCTTCATCCATGAGGTCTATTGCCTTATCTGGAAGGTATCTGTCGGTGATATATCTGTGGGATAGATTTACAGCAGCCTCAAGCGCTTCATCAGTTATTTTAACCTTATGGTGGGCTTCATATTTATCCCTTAATCCTTTAAGAATTAGTATTGACTCTTCTGTTGTCGGTTCTCCAACCTGAACTGGCTGGAATCTTCTTTCAAGGGCTGAGTCCTTTTCGATATATTTTCTATATTCATCAATCGTAGTTGCACCAATAACCTGGATTTCACCCCTTGCAAGGGCTGGTTTTAATATGTTAGAAGCGTCGATGGCACCTTCAGCAGCACCTGCACCGACTAATGTATGAATTTCATCTATGAATAGGATTATATTTCCCGACCTTCTAATCTCGTCCATTACCCTCTTAATTCTTTCTTCGAATTCTCCTCTATATTTTGATCCTGCAACCATGCCAGACAGGTCTAAAGTAACAACCCTCTTGTTTTTAAGAATCTCAGGAACATTTCCTTCAATAATCCTTTGGGCAAGACCTTCAGCTATTGCAGTTTTTCCAACCCCAGGTTCACCTATAAGGCAGGGGTTATTCTTTGTTCTTCTTGAGAGTATCTCAATTACCCTTTCGGTTTCATTTTCACGGCCAATAACAGGGTCGAGCTTTCCTTCCCTTGCAAGTTCTGTTAAGTCCCTTCCGTATTGATCAAGGGTTGGGGTGTTTGTTTGTCTGTGTCTTGGTCCAGGACCTGGCTTTCCTTTGAAGCCCTGACCTAAGTCGCCTACGTTTAATGTATTTAATATTTCATTTCTTGCCTTTACGATATCAATGCCGAGCTTTGCGAGAATTGCTATTGCAACCCCTTCGCCCTCCCTTAAAAGGGCAAGCATCATATGCTCTGGTGCAACGAAATTGTGATTTAAATTTCTTGCTTCATTCCTTGCAAGCTCGATTATTCTCTTTGTTCTAGGTGTAAGAGGTATTTCATGGAAGTTAAAAAACTCTTCTCCCTTTCCTTCTATTTCAATTATTAGATTTCTAATCTTTTCATCATCTATTCCAAGGTCCTTTAAAACCTTCGATGCCTGTCCGCCTTCTCTTATTATTCCAAGCAATAGGTGTTCTGTTCCTATATAGTTATGGTTTAATCTTTTAGCCTCCTCGGCAGCAAGCTGTAGCACCCTTTGGCTTCTTTCAGTAAATCCATTAAACATATTCATCCCTCCTTATCTTAATGTTTCTCTAACTACTTTAGCTCTTATAATGTCCCTTTCCTTTGTATCAAGCTCTCTTCCTTCAATAAGCTGCAAAGTTGCCGGTTGAACGTTAATTAAAAGGTCGTTTAGGTTTTTAACATCTATATCCTTAATTATTCCCATTTCTATTCCTAATCTTACCTTTGACATTAAATTTAAGCACTCTTGTGTTGATAGCATTCTTGAATATTTCAAAATACCAAGGGATCTATAAATATCATCCTCGATTTCAGCCGATTGCTTTTCAAACAACATTTCCCTTGTTTTAATTTCTTGGTCAATTATCTTTTTAGTTACTGCAATTAGGTTGTTTATGATTTCCTCTTCTGTCAGCCCTAATGTTACTTGATTGGATATTTGATATATATTTCCCATCGCGTTGCTGCCCTCGCCGTAAATTCCGCGCATAGTCATTCCAACCTGAACTACTGTGTTAAATACATTGTTTATATTTTTAGTTAAAGTCAAAGCCGGAAGGTGTAGCATTACTGATGCTCTTATTCCTGTTCCTACGTTTGTTGGGCAGCTTGTAAGGTATCCTAACTTTCCATCATAGGCATATTGGACCTTTTCTTCTATAAGGTCATCTAATTTATTTGCATAATCATAGGCATCCTTAACTTTAAATCCAGGATAAATAACCTGAAGCCTTATATGGTCCTCTTCATTTATCATTATTGATACATTTTCTTCTCTATTTAAAAGGACTGCTCCCCTTTGATATTCATTTACAATGTCCATGCTTACAAGGTGCTTTTCAACCATCGAAAGCCTTTCAAGGGGTTTTAGCTCCTTTAATTTTATAAGCCTAAACTCATGGGCTATTGCCGAATTGCTATTTAAAATTGAGTCGGCAACATCCTTTATTACTTTATTTGCCTCCTCCTGATTTAGTTTTTGAGGGAAGGGAACGCCATCTATATTTCTTGCAAGTCTTATTCTGCTGGTTAACACTATATCACTGCTATGGTTTTTGAATAACATCTTACCACCCCCTATTTATCTAGCTTAGACTCAAGCTCTTTAATTTGGTCCCTTAATTTTGCAGCCTTTTCATATTCTTCGTTCATAACTGCAATTCTTAGCTCTTCCTTTAATCTTTCTATATCCCTTTTTATCTTTAAAATTCCTCCAGTCCTCTTTGGGACCTTACCGGTGTGTTGAATATTTCCGTGAACCCTTTTAATAATAGGCATAATTTCTGAATTAAAAGTTCTATAGCAGTTTGCGCATCCCATCTTGCCGGTCCTTTTAAAATCGTCAAAGCTCTGGTGGCAAACAGGACAGGTTATAGGCTCTGGAATTTGATAGGATGAGCCCATCATTTCAAAGAAACCTTCGAGTATATTCTGGAAGGACATAGGTGATGCAAAGCTAAATGGATTCATTATATTAATGTTAAACTCGTTGTTTTCCCTCGCGCATTCCTCACAAAGATGAAGTTCTTGTTTAACTCCGTTTATTATTTTTGTAATATGAACATTAGCTTCTCTTTGTTGGCAGTTTTGACAGAGCATACAAATCCCTCCTTTGGGAACTTTTTAGATTATTGATATTAAAACGGTTTTTAATATGTTTGCCCTTAATTTATCCCTAAGGTCCGGCGGAGCGTTTATAACTTTATCATTTAAGGCGATTTTAAGAATTGTTGACTCCCTTTCGGTTAAATAGCCCCTATCCTTAAAAAATTCGATATATCCCTCCGCCTGCTGCTGTGTTATCTCCTCTCCTATATTATTCCAAATTGCATCCTTTAAATAATCGTTATCGTTAATTCTTATCTTTGTGATTTTAATAAATCCTCCGCCACCCCTTTTACTTTCAATATAATATCCTTTATCTATAGTAAACCGAGTTTCCAGCACATAATTAATCTGAGATGGCGCGCAGTTGAAAAGATTAGCAAGTTCATTTCTTTGTATTTCTAAAAAATCATTTTCGCTCTTTTCCAGCATTGTTTTTATGAAGTTTTCTATTATATCCGATAATCTTGCCATAGCACCACCTCTTTTCTTTTTGATTTTTACTTTGACTTTGACTTTCTTTGACCTTTCAATTACTATTTTATACCACAAAAATCATGTTGCAAGAGTAAATTTGGCCAAAAAACAACTTAATTTCATCAATAATTTTAAAATAAACAAATTATATTAACATTTCTAAAAAAATCATTAAAATTTTATTATTTTTTTACTAATATAATATTCAAACCATAATTTAAATAATAAAATTTCTTGATAAAACACAGGCTAAAAGTCAAAAAATAAACTGGCCATATGTTGCCAGCTTAGAGAAAATAGTTAATTTTCAAAGACATCATTTCATTCCACCATTAGCTGTGCTTCTTCATTGAAATAGGTTTTATACCCAAGCTGAAGAAAAAGTATTACGGTTATAGCAACGCAGCCTAAAATACCTAGCATTATAGCGATTTGATACTTTATAGCCGTCAATGGAGATGTCCCAGATAATATTTGTCCCGTCATCATTCCCGGTAAAAAGACTATACCCATCCCTACCATTGAATTTATTGTAGGAAGTATCGCAGAATCAAAGGTATTATCTATTATTTCCTTAACCGCCATTTTAGGTGTAGCTCCAAGCATTAGGGCCATCTCTATCTCATCTTTTCTCTTTTTAATATCATCAACCAGCTTATTTACCCCAAGGGCAACTCCTGTCATCGAATTTCCAATAAGCATACCTGCAATAGGGATAAAATATCTTGGATCATACCAAGGATCAATTCTTATTATTATAAATAAAAAATATAAAAGACTTATAAGGCTTCCAGTGGCCATTGATATAGCAACAGCCTTTTTTATTTTTAAATTTAATTCAACCTTTGACCTTTTATATATATTATAAACGCTAAAAACCTCCATAAAAATAAAAATTAACAGGGTAAATAACGCACTTTGATTATTTATTATATAAACAAGAACAAATCCCATGATTATTAGCTGAAAAGTCATTCTTATCGAGGATATTAAAATTTCCTTTTCTCTTTTTATTCCTCTTTTTCTTACTATCAACAAAAGTATTACAATAAAGACGTAGGCAGCTAAAAGCTGATAAATATTTATGTCTATAATATTCTTCATACCTTCACCTTCCCATCAAATATCTCAACAACTTTTTCTCCGAAGCTAGAAGCTATCCTTTTTGAATGGGTGACTACAATCAATGTCTTGTTTTTACTTTTAATATATTCTACGACTGAATTCATTACCTTTACTTCCGTTCCTTCATCTAAAGCAGAAGTCGGCTCATCTAAAAGATAAACATCACAATCCAGCAAAAGTATTCTTCCTATGGCCAACCTTTGCTTTTCTCCTCCTGAAAGATTTTGTGTAGGCTCATCAAGGACTTTATTTAAATTAACAAGTTCTAAAATCTCCTTTAATTTTTCATCCTTTACCAAAGGCTTTTCGGATAGTTTCAAACCTATCAAAAGGTTGTCCCTTATATTACCATTAAACATTATAGGATTTTGAGGAAGCATAGTAATCCTTCTTCTTAACTCAATTGTATCCCACTCTTTAAGTGTTCTCTCCATAAAATAAATCTCACCTTTATCAGGGGATATTAGCTTATTTAAAAGTCTTAACAATGTGGTTTTACCGCTCCCACTTTCACCGACAATGCATGTAATTTTATCCCCCTGAATCTCCAAATAATCAATATCCAATATGTTCTTATACTTTACAAACTCAAGTTTAAACATAATCCTCCACCTACTTTAAAATTTCTTCATAAAGTTCCTTCGCTCTTTTTTTAGCCTCCTCCAAAGCATTAATTCCCTCTTGAGTTATCGAATAATACTTCCTTATTTTACCGTTTATTAGCTTATCCTCCCTAATTAAAAGTCCATCCTTTTCCATAGAATGTAAAATAGGATACAAAGTTCCTGGCCCTATATCATACCCATGTTCTTTTAACTCTTCCATCATCCAAGAACCAAAAAAAGGCTCTTTACAGGCATGATATAGAATATGCACTTGAATGAATCCTAAAAATAACTTCCTAAGGATTTTATTGCTCAATTTATCACCCCCCTTATTATCGTTGTTCGATATCGCACTTCTATATTATCATATTTATATAACCAAATCAATATAAAATAGGGTTTGAGGAGTTTTAAACCTTCAAACCCTAAGTCCTATTTTTCTAACTGTTCATTAATTTTGTCTACTCTTTTTCTTTGTTCATCAGGGCTCATCCAGCTGTTAAAGCTAGGGATAAATTCCCCATATCTTTCAAGATTGAAGTTGAATTTAAACCTTTTTCCTCTTAATCTTCTATTAAATTTCATTTTATCACCTTCTTCTCGCAATCAAGTGATATTTATTGTCATCATGTCCTCCCTTCTGTGTCACGTCAAATCCATTCATATCAAGTATCCTTCTAATTTCCTCCGTTTGATGGGCATCTGAACCGTCAACCGTTATTACAAGTTCATCATCATCGTTTAAAATCGAAAGCATATCATAAAGTTTGTTTGTATCAGATGGTCCAATTATTCTCCCAAAGTTAATCCTATAGTCAGACATTATAATCCCTCCTTTAAATATAGTTTTTACAGTTTTTAAAATTAAATGCTTTTAAACGTCTCCAAAATTTAAATGGGCAGGTATTTTAAAATACCTGCCCAAAATTTTATTCTTCCTCTTCTTCCTTTTCCTTTTGTGCATTTTCTATAATCTTTTGTGCTATATGAGCTGGAACTTCTTCGTATCTTTCAAACTTCATTGTAAAGCTTCCCCTTGCCTGTGTCATTGACCTTAAATCTGTAGCATATTTAAAGGTTTCTGCCATTGGCATTTCAGCCATTATAACCTGCATTCCATCCTTTTGTTCCATTCCAAGGACTCTTCCACGGCGCTTATTTATATCACCTATAATATCTCCCATGTATTCATCTGGCACTGTAATTTCAAAGTACATTATAGGTTCTAAAAGAACTGGGTCTGCCTCCTTCATTCCCTTTTTAAATGCTAAGGATGCTGCTGTTTTGAAGGCCATTTCAGAAGAGTCAACAGGATGGTAGGAACCATAGTGTAATGTTGCCTTTAGGTTTATAACAGGATATCCTGCTAAAACTCCCTTTTTCATAGCTTCCCTTAATCCCTTTTCAACTGCAGGAATATATTGTCTTGGAACAACACCACCAACAATTTGGTCAACGAAAACAAGGTCTTCAGTTTCATGCTGTGGCTCAAATTTTATTACGACATCACCATATTGTCCGTGGCCACCGGATTGCTTTTTATATTTTCCTTGAACGTCGGAGGTCTTTCTTATTGTTTCTCTATATGGAACCTTTGGAATGTCAAGCATTACTTCTGCAGCAAACTTATTCTTTAGCTTGCTTGCAATAACTTCAATGTGTAATTCTCCAAGACCTGATATTATAAGCTCTGAGTTTTCAACATCCCTTGATATCTTAAAGGTTGGATCTTCTTCAAGCAGTTTATGAAGCCCTGTTGAAATCTTATCTTCATCGTTCTTTGACTTTGGTTTTATTGCCATTGATATTGCTGGCTCTGGGAAATCTATTTTATCGTAAATTATTGGTTTTGCTGCGTCACATAAAGTATCTCCGGTCATGGTATATTGAAGTTTTGCAACAGCACCTATATCTCCCGCAGAAAGTTTTGTGACAGCAGTTTGGTTTTTACCTTTTAATATGTATAGCGTTCCTATCTTTTCTGTCTTATCCTGTGTAGCATTATAAATGCTAGAATCAGAAGAAATTGAACCGGATAATACTCTGAATATAGAAAGCTTACCTACAAATGGGTCTGCAATAGTCTTAAACACAAAGGCTGAGAACTTTTCGTCCGGACTGGACTTTCTAACTTCATCTTCATTAGTCTTTGGATTCTTACCCTTAAATTCAATCCTATCAGCAGGTGAAGGGAAGTAATTTATTATACAATCAAGCAATGTAGTTAAAGCAACGTTTGAAATCGCTGAACCGCAGAAAACCGGTGCTACATCGCAGTTTAAAATACCCTTTCTCAGTCCTCTTAATATTTCTTCATCTGAAAGCTCGCCTTCGCTTAAATATTTATCGAGAAGCTCTTCATCAGTTTCAGCTACTGATTCCATTAATATATTTCTATATTCATCAACAACTGACTCAAGATCAGCTGGGATTTCCGCCTCAACCATCGATTTTGATTTTGGATCATAAACAAGAGCTTTTCTTTCTAATATTTTAACAACACCTTTAAAATCTGCTTCTTTACCGATTGGAATTTCAAGGGCAGCAACAGAAAGGCCAAACTTATCCTTAATCTGCTTAAAGGTCTTATCAAAATCAGCATTCTCCCTATCCATCTTGTTTATAAAAAAGGCCCTTGGAATCTTGTATTTATTTACATACTTCCATGCCTTTTCTGTTCCAACTTGAAGACCTGATGCTGCACAAACTGTTATTATAGCAGAGTCAACAGCCCTTAAACCCTCTAAAACTTCACCAACAAAATCGAAATATCCAGGAGTATCAACGAAATTAATCCTGTAATCATTCCAATCACAGGGTGCAATAGCAGTTGAAATTGAGATTTGTCTTTTCTTTTCCTCTGGATCATAGTCACAAATTGTTGTTCCGTCTTCAACTCTACCCATTCTATCTGTTGCTTTGCAGTCGTATAATATTGCCTCAACTAAAGTAGTTTTTCCTGTTCCACCATGCCCAATAACACCTACATTTCGTATGTTTTCAATCCTATACTCCCTCATAACAAATTCCTCCTTACGACTGTATAAGTCCTTATTTTATATATTCTCCATTATTTCCAAAAATCCTTTTTAAATTGTAAAAAATTTTCGACAATTTTGAATATTTTTTTACAGTAAGATAATCTAATTCATAAGGGCACATTATTAATAATTAACTAAAATTCAATTTTTTAAACAATATTTAAAAAATTATTATTTTACACCAGGGATTATATGATATATAATTTTGTTAGTAGCTTCAAAAGGAGGTCATAAAATGAAGGACAGGATTATAAATGAAATAAAAGAATGGATAATATCAATAGTAATCGCTGCAGTGATAGCCTTTACAATAAAGGGTTTTATATTCGACATCGTTCAGGTATCAGGTCCTTCTATGATTCCAACCCTTCATGATAACGATAGGGTTGCCATAGAAAAAATAAGCCTTTATACTAAAAAATTTACCCGCGGTGAAATAATAATACTTGATCCAGGTAACTATGGAAGAGGATTATATATTAAAAGAATCGTAGCACTTCCTGGCGAAAGGCTCCAAATAAAAGAAGGATCAGTTTTTATAAACGGAAAAAAACTTCAGGAGGATTATTTGACTCCCGGAACACAAACCTATGCTGAAACTGATATTGATATGGTAATACCTGAAGGCCACGTTTTTGTTCTTGGAGACAATAGAGAAGTAAGCGAGGATAGTAGATACATTGGTCCAATTCCTATTGACCATATAAAAGGACATGCAATTTTTAAAATCTTCCCATTCTCAGACATAAAAAAATTATAGGGTGCAAAGGCACCCTTAATTTATTTCCTCAAGCTTTCCAGTTACCATGTATATAATTCTTTCACAAACATTTGTAGTATGGTCAGCTATTCTTTCTAAATATCTTCCAACAAACATAAGCTTTGTTGCCTGCTTTGTAATTGAAGGATTTTTAATTATCATCTCTAAAAGTTCATCGAGTATAGCTTGATAGATGTCATCAACTTCCTGATCCATTGCAGCCACTTTTCTAGCAAGCTCAACATCTTCCCTTACAAAGGCATCAAGACTAAGTTTTATCATTTCCTGTGCAATTTTGGCCATCCTTGGAATATCTATAAGGGGCTTAATAAGAGGTTCCTTCCCTATCTCCAATGTTATTTTCGAGATATTTACAGCGTGGTCACCCATTCTTTCAAGGTCAGTAATAATTTTTAGAGCTGTTGCTATCGTTCTTAAATCCTTAGCAAGGGGCTGCTGAAGAGCTAAAAGCTTCATGCAATCCATTTCAATTTCAAGATCCATGGCATCGATCTTATCGTCATCTTCAATAATACTTTTTGCCGCTTCCAAATTCTGTTCCTTCAATGAATTCACTGCCTTATCGACAATTGCCTCAACCATTGAGCCCATCCTTAAAACCTTATGCTTGATTTCCTCAAGATTTTGTTGAAAATGCAATCTTGTCATAAAAACCTCTCCTTTTAAC